>DASTEN010000152.1:0-2680 GCA_035709645.1 Sphingomonas sp. | reverse complement strand
CCGATCATCCCAAGTTCGAGGCGATCCGCCTCGCCTGCCGCCCGTATATCTTCACCGCAAGCCTGCCGCCTGCGGTGGTCGCGACCGCGGCGGCGTCGATCCGGAAGCTGGCGACCGCGCACGACAAGCGTGCCCGCCTGTGGGACAACGCCCGCACGCTGCATGCCGGACTGAAGGACCTGGGCTTCCGTCTGGGCACCGAGACGTGCGACAGCGCCATCATCGCCGTGATCCTGGAGGATCAGACGCAGGCGGTGGCGATGTGGCAGGCGCTGCTCGACGACGGGCTGTACGTGAACATGGCGCGTCCACCCGCGACTCCGGCCGGGACGTTCCTGTTGCGCTGCTCGCTGTGCGCCGAACATACGCCCGATCAGATCGCCCGCGTCATCGCGATGTTCCGCGCGGCGGGTCGGGCCGTGGGCGTCATCGGCTAAGCCACGCTTTCCAACACCCTGAGCTTGCTCTAGAATCGCCGACGGCATGACCGACCGGGGCGGGTCCGACATCGTGGCGTATATCCACGACCACTGGCGCGCGATCCTGCTGGCGGTCGTGGCGACACTGGGTGCGGGCGTGTTCGCGGCGGTGATCGTGACGCTGGGCGAGGCCAACCGGCAACGCGACCGGGCGTTGCAGCTCCAGTCGCACAGCTTCGACGTCATGCTCAGGACTCGCGCGCTCGCCGAATCGATGGCGCGGGCCGAAGCGACGCTTGGCCGGTACGTCATCAGCGCCGACAAGCGGATCGGACAGCAATATTCGGACGAATGGCTGCAGGCCGGGCAGCAGATCGATCGGCTGGCGACGCTGACGCGCGATACGCCGCAGCAGAATCGTCGGGTCGATGCCCTGCGCGCCGCCTACGAAAGTCGTGGTGCCGAACTGTCGCTGATCGCGCTGAGCACCCAATACAAGAAGAACCAGCAGGCGCTGTCGCGCTATTATTCCGCGCGCAACGCCGAAGCCCTGCGACGGACGGGGGTGCTGCTCCAGCGCTTTCTGGATAGCGAACGGGCGTTGCTGGAGCAGCGGACGGCTGCGGCGCAGGCCTCCGTCGACAGCTCGAACCGCGCCGCCGCAATGCTTGCCCTCTTCGGTGCGACGATCGTGCTCGGCGCGATTCTGCTCGGTTGGCTGACCGTGCGCGCGCAAACCGCGCGGGCGATCGCCGCCGCCGAAGCCGATGACGAACGCGAACGCGCCGAATTGCTGGAAGTGACGGTCCGAACGACGACCGAGGAGTTGGAGGCGGAAGCCCGCGAGCGTGCCGTGGCCGAGGGCAAGCTGCGTCAGATGCAGACGCTGGACGCCATCGGTCAGCTGACCGGCGGCATCGCCCATGATTTCAACAATATGCTGGCTGTCGTCATCGGCGGGATCGAACTGGCCAAGCGACACCGCGACGATCCGTCGGAGGTCGTGCGTCATCTGGACAGCGCGACGGAGGGCGCGGACCGCGCCGCCGCGCTCACGCGGCGCCTGCTGAGTTTCGCGCGCGCCGAGGCACTGCAACCCGTCGCGGTGAAGACGGCAGCGGTCATCGCCGGGATGACCGATCTGATCGATCGCACGCTCGGCGATCCCGTAACGGTCGAGGTGCATGACGACAGTGCAGGCTGGCAGGTGTTCGTCGACCGACACGGACTGGAAAATGCGATCCTGAATCTGGCGGTCAATGCGCGTGATGCCATGGACGGGCGCGGCACGCTGCGCATCGCGACCGGGCATGCCACGCTGGCCGAACACCAGGTCGATCATTGCGGCGCCGGAGACTATGCGACGATCGCGGTCAGCGACACCGGATGCGGCATGACCGAGGCGGTGATCGCGCGCGTTTTCGAACCCTTCTTCACCACCAAGCCGATCGGCAAGGGGACGGGACTGGGCCTCAGTCAGATCTTCGGCTTCGTCCAGCAATCCGGCGGTGCAATCGCGATCCGATCGGCGCCGGGCGAAGGCTGTACGGTCACGCTCTATCTCCCACGACATGTCGCGGCGACCCCAGCCGCCGCAGACCCGCCGGGTACAGCCGTCGTTCCCACCACCCCGGCGCAGCGGGCACTCGACATACTGGTCGTGGAGGATGATCCGCGCGTGCTGTCGGCGACGATGGGCGCGTTGGAAGCGCTGGGTCACCGCGCGGTCGCCTGTTCAGACCCGTTGCGGGTCGAAGAAGTGGTCGATGCGCACGACGCAGGCTTCGACCTGATCCTGTCCGACGTGCTGATGCCCGGGCGAAACGGCCCGGAACTGGTCGCCGATATCGCTCCGCGCCTGCCCGACGCCGCCGTGCTTTTCGTGACCGGCTTTTCCGGGGATGCGGGTGATCATGGTCGGCTCGCCGGCCGGCATGTCCTGCGCAAGCCGTTCACGATGGCAGCCCTTGCCGCTGCGATCGATGCCGCCGTCGCCGCCCACCCCGCCCCGGACGTCGTCCGCAGCGCAGCGTAAGGTCGCGCCCGGGAAGCCGATCATGCCGCGTCACGCGACAATTATCGCTGGCGCACGCCGCCCGCGCCGATATAGCCCACGCCCATGAAGTCGATCGATCGCTATCTCGCGCGCCTGATCGCCGTGCCCTTGATCTCGACGCTCGTCATTGCGGCGATGCTGCTGGTGCTCGATCGCATGCTGCGCCTGTTCGACTTCGTCGCGACCGAAGGTGGGCCGGTCAGCG
>DASTEN010000151.1:0-2938 GCA_035709645.1 Sphingomonas sp. | reverse complement strand
TGGCTGGCCGAACCCGCAGGCCGGCCCGGCAGCGTCCGGCGCCGATGTCGTGCTTGCGAACGCGCGGGTCTTCGACACCGTGGCCGACGCGGTCGCTGATTGCGCGCATGTCTATGCGACGACCGTCCGCAAGCGCGGCGTGACCAAGCCTGTCGTAACTCCCGAAGTCGCCGCTCGCGATATCCACGCCGGGCCGGGCGCCTCGGCGATCCTGTTCGGCCCGGAACGCTCGGGTCTGGAAACGGAGGATGTCGCGCTTGCCCGGACGATCGTCACCGTTCCGATCAATCCCGAATTCGGCAGCCTCAACCTCGCGCAGGCGGTCATTCTGGTCGCCTACGAATGGTCGAAGGGCGTCGCGCTGACGAGTCCGCCCGCCGTCGACATCGATCCGCCCGCCCCGCAGGAGGAGTGGGAGGGGATGTTCTCGCAGCTCGATGCGATGCTGCAGACATCGGGCTTCTATTTCCCGCCCGACCGCGTGCCATCGACCCGCCTGTCGCTGCGCAGCTTGCTGACGAAACCTGGCTGGTCAAGCGCCGAGCTGCGTACGATGCGCGGTGTCCTGTCAGCGCTGGAGGGAAAGAAGCGGCCGCGTGGTTGACTTGAGGCGCGGGCGCGGCTAGGCGCGCCGCTTCGCAATGGCCCCACATCCCGGTGAAGTGGTGGCCCGGTCCTGTCTCGGCGGGTCCGGCGGAGACCGGGGCCAACGTCATACGATTGCAAGGAATTCAGAATGTCGAAGCGCGCCAGCGCCAAGTACAAGCTCGACCGCCGGATGGGCGAGAACATCTGGGGTCGCCCGAAGAGCCCGGTCAACAAGCGTGAGTACGGCCCCGGCCAGCATGGTCAGCGTCGCAAGGGCAAGATGTCGGACTTCGGCATCCAGCTGCGCGCCAAGCAGAAGCTGAAGGGCTATTACGGCGACGTCACCGAAAAGCAGTTCCGCGCGTGCTACCACGAAGCGGCCCGCATGAAGGGTGACACGGGTCAGAACCTGATCGGCCTGCTCGAGCAGCGCCTGGACATGATCGTCTATCGCGCCAAGTTCGCTCCGACGATCTTCGCGGCGCGTCAGCTCGTCAGCCACGGCCACGTCCGCGTCAACGGCGTGAAGTGCAACGTCGCGTCGCGTCGCGTCTTCCCGGGCCAGGAAATCACGCTGGGTTCGAAGGCGCAGGAAATGGCGCTGGTGCTCGAAGCGCAGGGCCTCGCCGAACGCGAAGTGCCGGAATATGTCGCGCAGGACGGCAACGCGAAGGTGACCTTCACCCGCGTGCCGACGTTGGACGAAGTCCCGTATCCGGTGAAGATGGAACCGAACCTCGTCGTCGAGTTCTATTCGCGCTAACGCGAATAGAAGGAGAAGAGGTTCGGTTCGGCCGGCCTCGCTCAAGCGAGGGCCGACGGCGCGGCTTTGCCGCGACGTGCGAGGAAACGAAAAGGGCGGCCCGCGACGGCCGCCCTTTTTGCGTTTGCAAAGCTCACCTTCGTCATTCCCGCGAAGGCGGGAAACCATAGTCGCTGAACGCAGTGAGCCTCACCACAGTCAGCCAGATTGATCCCCGCCTTCGCGGGGATGACGACCGTGTGGACAGGGGCGGGGGCTCAGGCAGGGCTTTCACGCAAAAGACCGCCCCGCTAGGATCGACTGATACCAAGCTCAGGACCAAGCCCCATGCGCCTCCTCCCGCTCGTTCCCTTCGCCCTGCTCGCTGCGTGTTCCGCCGGGAATGCCGAACAGGCCAAGTCCGCCTCCGACACCGTCCAGCCCCCGATCGCAACGATGCAGCGCGTCGTCCAGCAGCTGTCCTCCGACGAATTCGAAGGCCGCGCGCCGGGCACCGCGGGGGAGACGAAGACGCTCGACCTGCTCGTAGCCGAATTCTCCAAGCTGGGTCTGAAGCCCGGCAACAACGGCAGCTGGTTCCAGGATGTGCCGATGGTCGAGATCACGGCAAAGGACGTGACCCCGCTGACCTTCACCGGCGGCAGGGCGCCGGTCAGCGCGGCGTACGGATCGCAGATGGTCGTTGGCACCTACCGCACCGATGGCGCGCGATCGATCGTCAGGGACTCGCCGGTGGTCTTCGTCGGCTACGGCATCAATGCGCCCGAGAAGGGTTGGAACGACTACGCTGGGCTCGACGTGAAGGGGAAGACCGTCGTCATCCTGGTCAACGACCCCGATTACGAGACAGCAGGCCTGACCGGCCCGTTCAACGGCCGCGCGATGACCTATTACGGACGCTGGACCTACAAGTTCGAGGAAGCCGCGCGTCAGGGCGCTGCCGCCGCGCTGATCGTCCACGACACGGTGCCCGCCGCCTATGGCTGGAACGTCGTCCAGTCGAGCTGGACCGGCGCGCAGCAGGTCGCCGAAGGCTCGCCGGGCAACCGGGATCAGTCGACCGCCATCGGATGGATATCGAACGACACGGCCAGGGCGCTGATGGCATCGGCGGGCGAGGATCTGGCGGCGCTGAGTGCGGCGGCAAAGACGCCCGGATTCAAGGCGGTCGATCTGGGGGTGACGGCATCGGTTGCCTTCGACAATCAGACGCGCAAGCACCTGTCGAAGAATGTCGTCGCGTTGCTGCCGGGCACGACACAGAAGGACGAGTACGTCCTGTACACCGCGCATTGGGATCACCTGGGCCGCTGCGACAAGGCGCCGGACGGCGACGACATCTGTAACGGCGCGATCGACAACGCGACCGGCACCGCGGCGCTGGTCGCGCTGGCGGAAGCGAACGTCAAGGCCGGGCCGACGCCGCGCAGCCAGCTGTTCATCGCGCTGACTGCGGAGGAATCAGGACTGCTGGGCGCGCAATATTATGCCGCCAACCCGGTCGTGCCGCTGCGCCAAACCGTCGGCGGCGTGAACATGGACGCATTGTCGATGGTGGGGCCGGCGAGGAACGTCGTCGTGATCGGC
>DASTEN010000150.1:0-17556 GCA_035709645.1 Sphingomonas sp. | reverse complement strand
CGAGTCGCGCAGGATCAGGTGGTGGCGCAGCGCCGCCAGCGTATGCAGGACGACCAGGGCCAGCAGCGCAAAGCCCAGGATTTCGTGCCCCTCGTGCGCGGCGCCCGCGACCGATCGCGACACCGGCAGATAGGGAATGGGAAACAGTCCGAACCAGTCGAGCGGTCGACGCACCTCGGCGCCCGACACCATCGCCCAGCCGGTCAACGGCACCAGGATCGAAAAGGCATAGAGCGCCCAGTGCGAGGCGTTGGCGGCGACCCGTTCCCACATCGGCATGTCGACCGTAGGCGGCGGTGGCCGATGTGCCATCCGCCAGGCGAGCCGCGCGATGGTCAGTACGAGCACGGTGATACCCAGCGCCTTGTGCACCGGCATCGATCCCCCGGGCAGCGCATCATGGGCGATCCCGATGAAGAGATTGATCAGGATCGCCAGCGCGATCATCCAGTGGAAGACGATGGACCCCCGAGCGTAACGATCGGTGCGGACGACGGCACTGCGCATAGACTTCCCCAATCCCCGGATCTGGACCGCAAGCCTATGGGCGCTCGGAACCCCGCGCAAGCGGCAACAGCTTTCCTGGGTTGAACAGGCCGAGCGGATCGAACGCGGCCTTGATCGCCCTTAGGGCCGTCAGCCGGGCGGGATCGCTGAGACGCGCAAGCTCGTCGCGCTTCATCTGGCCGATGCCATGTTCGGCGGAGATCGATCCGCCGGCCGCGACGACCAGATCATGGACCATGCGCGTGATCGCCGGCGCATCGGTCGCATACCAGGTATCGCGATCCACGCCTGCGGGCGCCCGGACGTGGAAGTGGACGTTGCCATCCCCCAGATGGCCGAAGGCGGTGGCGTGGGTGCCGGGCCAGGCGCGTTCCATCGCGGCCGCACCATCTATCATGAAATCGGGCATGCCCGCGACCGGCACAGAGATGTCGTGCTGGACCGCCGGCCCCGCCGCCCTCTCCGCCTCCGACAGCGCGTCGCGGATCCGCCACATTGCATCGGCCTGCGCCTCGCTTGCCGCGATCACCGCGTCGTCGCCGAGACCGTCGTCGAGCGCATCGCCAAGCAGACGTTCGAGAAGCGCCGTGGGCGGTCCATCGGTCGCGTCCATCGCCACCGCCTCGATCAGGACGTGCCAGGGATGGCGATCGGCCAGCGGGCTGCGGGTGTCGGGAATATGGCGAAGGACGAGATCGAGGCTGTCGCCGGGGATGATCTCGAAGCTTTCGATCGCGGTCGTCGCGCGTTCGAGCCGTCGCAGCAGCGCGAGTGCGGTGTGCGGCGAATCACCCCCGACCCAGGCGACGGCGCGTTCGCGAATTGCGGGTGCCAGCCGCAGCGTCGCTGCCGTGACGATGCCGAGCGTCCCTTCCGCGCCGATCAGCAACTGATCGATGCTGTAACCGCGATTGTCCTTCTTGAGCGGCGTCAATCCGGCGTAGACGGTGCCGTCGGGCAGCACGGCCTCTACGCCGCCGACCAGCGCGCGCATCGTTCCCCAGCGCAGCACCTGCGTTCCACCGGCATTGGTCGACACCAGCCCGCCGATCGTCGCCGATCCGCGCGCACCGAGCGTCAGGGGAAACCGGCAGCCGATCGCGGCCGCAGCATCGTGCAGATCGGACAGGATGACCCCCGCCTCCACAACGGCGGCGCCATCGTCTGCGCTGATCCGGCGGAATTGGTTCATGCGGCGGAGCGACAGGATCGCGGCAGTACCGCTCGCATCGGGCGTCGCGCCGCCGACCATCGACGTGTTGCCGCCCTGCGGCACGATTGGCACGCGGTGGCGTCGCGCCGCCTCGACGACCGACACCACCTCCTGCGTCGTTGCCGGCGACAGCAGCGCACAGGCGGAGCCATGGAAACGCCCCCGCCAGTCGGTCGCCCAGGGCGCGATATCGTCGCCGATCGTCGTCACCCCGCGGGACCCGAGCGCGGCGCGGACATCGTCGAGAAAGGCTTGGGGTGCTGGCGTCGTCATGAATCGCCCGCTACCATCATGCCGACACGTCGCCAATTCATCGGCGGTTCAATCGTCAGAGGTCATTCGCCGCCCGCCGTGACTCCATTCGTTCGCCTGCCCCTCTTCCTCGCCGCCGTCGCGTTGCCCGCTCAGGCGCAGCAGCGCGGGCCGGCGCGACCGGCGGCGACGCCGCAAGGCGGCATGACCATGACGACGGTGACCGTTCAGCAACGCATGGTCATCCGCGTGCCGCGGCTGTCCGCCCGCCCCGGGGCCGCGACCTCGCTGACCCGCACGCAGCCGCAGACGCGCTGGGCCGAAAAGAAAGCCGGCAAGTGCGTACCCCTGATCGACATCGCCGCGGCATCGTTGCCGAGCGAAGACAGCGTCGACCTGATCCTGAACGGCGGCAAGCGTCTGCGCGCCAAGCTCGACCGCGAATGCCGCGCACTCGATTTCTACACCGGCTTCTACGTGAAGATGACGCCGGACGGCAAAGCCTGCGCGTCGCGTGATGCCTTCCGCTCACGCTCCGGCGCCGAATGCAGGATCAAGGCGTTTCGAACCCTGGTTCCGAAGCGCTAGCGCTGAGAACCTGGCCGCGACGGGGGGCCTGATCGTCGACGGGAAGGCGCTGGCCGGTTTGGACCCGGGACGGCAAAATTGGTCGGTCAGGACGCACGAGTATTGTTCCGTTCGTCGCTTCCAGCCCCGAACCAAGATCGGCCTCGTCACGACCCCCGTCGTGGCCAAGTTTTCACCCCAACCTTGACTTTTGCCGCACGATCCGCAAGCGCAGGGTAACGTGTCGGGCGAGCGGCGTTCGCTGGCCCCTTATCCGGACAATTGCATGAGTTTCGCCGATCTCGGCCTATCCGACGAACTGCTGCGAGCGGTCGAAAGCTCGGGCTACACCGAACCGACCGCAATTCAGGCAGCGGCGATCCCGTCCGTACTGATGATGCGCGACATGATCGGCATCGCCCAGACGGGTACGGGCAAGACCGCCAGTTTCGTCCTGCCGATGATCGACATTCTGGCACAAGGGCGCAGCCGCGCGCGAATGCCCCGCAGCCTGATCCTGGAGCCGACGCGCGAACTCGCCGCGCAGGTTGCGGAGAATTTCGAGAAGTACGGCGTCAATCACAAGCTGAGCATGGCCCTGCTGATCGGCGGCGTGCAGATGGGCGACCAGGTCAAGGCGCTTGAAAAGGGCGTCGACGTGCTGATCGCGACGCCGGGGCGGCTGATGGACCTGTTCCAGCGCGGCAAGATCCTGCTGACGGGCTGCGAACTGCTGGTGATCGACGAAGCCGACCGCATGCTCGACATGGGGTTCATCCCCGATATCGAGGAAATCTGCACCAAGCTGCCCAAGACGCGGCAGACGCTGTTGTTTTCCGCCACCATGCCGCCGCCGATCAAGAAGCTGGCCGACAAGTTTTTGTCGAACCCCAAGCAGATCGAGGTTGCGCGGCCCGCATCGACCAACCTGAACATCACCCAGCGGCTGGTGCCGGTGAAGTCGGATCGTAAGCGCGACGTGTTGCGCACGCTGCTGACGCGCGACAATGTTCAGACCGCGATCATCTTCTGCAACCGCAAGACGACGGTGCGCGAACTCAACAAGTCGCTGCGCCGCCATGGCTTCAAGTCGGGCGAGATCCACGGCGACATGGAACAGCCGCAGCGGCTGGCGGAACTCGCGCTGTTCAAATCGGGCGACATCAACATCCTGGTCGCATCCGACGTCGCAGCGCGCGGCTTGGACATCAAGGGCGTCAGCCACGTCTACAATTTCGACGCACCATGGCATCCGGACGATTACGTCCACCGCATCGGCCGCACGGGCCGTGCCGGCGCGACAGGCACCGCCTACACCTTCGTCACGCCTGACGACGCTGAAAATGTCGAGAATATCGAGAAGCTGACCGGCCAGACGATCCCGCGCGAGGAGGTTGCCGTCGAGGCCAGCCGTCCGGCACGGGACGAGGCGCCGCGCGAAGATCGCCCGCGCCGTGTCCGTCGCGGGGGCGGCGATCGCGACGACAGCCGCGACGCGGTGCGCGAAGACCGTGCATCGCGCGACGCCCGCCCCGCACGCGAGGACCGACCTGTTCGCGAAGAGCGGCCAGCGCGCGAGGACCGTCCTGCTCGCGACGCGCGCCCGGTTCGGGAAGAGCGTCCCGCACGCTACGACCGCGAACCCCGCCGTGACGATCGCCGCCGGGGTCGCGACAGTTACGACGACGGTCCCGATGTCGGCTGGAACGGTCCGATCCCGTCGTTCCTGGACGTCAAGCTGGGCGTCTGACCCGCCCGACGGCGACGATGACCGACCCGATCTTTCAGTATTTCGAGCCCGTCCGGGTGCAGAGCCCGTGCGTCAACGTCTGTCGGCTGGACGCCCTGACGGGCTGGTGCGTCGGCTGCGGCCGCACCGGCGACGAAATCGCGCGCTGGACCGCCATCGGCGATCGCGATCGCGAAGCGGTGATGGCGGCGCTGCCCACGCGAATGGCGGCGTTGCGCGCGCAGACGAAGGGTGCGCTGTAACTACGGCTCGCGATCTGCGCAGGCGGGATGCGTCCGCTCGATAGCGGTGCATTGTCCGGGACTGAAAATTGGCGCAGCCCTTCGATCTCGATCACGCCGCCGGTGCCATGACGGGGATAGCGAACGCGCAGCCCGCCCCCTGCCTATTTCACCGCGACCACGTTATCCGTCGGCGCTTCCGTCGGCGTCACCGGCCCCGGCGCGATGCCCAGATCGGCCAGCGGTTCGCTTGCGGCGGCGTTGCTGACCGCGGTTTCGGCGATGTTCGCAACGACATCGGGCTTTGCGGCCCCGATCGCCGTCACGGCCGGTTCGGTACTGGCATAGTTGAACACCGCACTGGCCATGCCGATGAAAAGCATCACCGCCGCCAGACCGGTCATCGCCACCCGCACGCGCTGGCCCGTCTGGGACACTTCGGGCGACGTCGTGGAAGGTTTCGTCTTCGTCACTGGGGCGGAAGGTATCGCAGAGGGCGAGCGGTGTCGAGCCGTTCGATCCTGTCGATCAACCGTTGGCTACCGGCGATGCCGTCGACAGGCCCTTCGCCGCCAGCCATTCGGGATTGTAGAGCGTCGAGAGGTAGCGAAAGCCGCTGTCGCACAGGATCGTCGCGACCCGTTTGCCGGGGCCCAGATCACGCGCCAAACGCACCGCGCCCGCGACGTTGATGCCTGACGACAGGCCCAGGCACAGCCCTTCCTCCGCCAGCAGGCGGCGGACCCAGGCCAGCCCCTCTTCATCGCCGATGCGATACTGGGTGTCGATCGGCGCGCCGTCGAGATTGGCGGTGATCCGGCCTTGCCCGATGCCCTCGGCCACCGACGATCCTTCCGATCGCAATTCGCCGTGAGCGTAATATTCATAGAGCGCCGCCCCGTGCGGATCGCTGAGCGCGATCGTCACACCTTCGGCCTTTTCCTTCAAGCCCAGCCCGACCCCTGCGATGGTCCCGCCCGTCCCGGCCGCACAGGTGAAGCCGTCGATGCGACCGTCCATCTGCTGCCAGATTTCCTCCGCCGTGCCGACGATATGGGCCCGGCGGTTGGCGATATTGTCGAACTGGTTCGCCCAGATCGCGTTCGCCGTTTCTTCCGCGATCCGGCGACTGGTGTGAACGAAGTGCCCCGGGTTCGAATAAGGCGCGGCGGGGACCAGCACCAGTTCGGCGCCCAGCGCGCGCAGCGTGTCCATCTTCTCGCGGCTCTGCGTCTCGGGCATGACGATGATCGTCCGATAGCCCTTGGCATTGGCGACCAGGGCCAAGCCGATGCCAGTGTTACCGGCGGTCCCCTCGACGATCGTCCCGCCGGGGGCGATCAGCCCGCGCCGTTCGGCGTCCTCGACGATGAAGAGCGCAGCTCGGTCCTTGACGCTGGCACCCGGGTTGGCGAATTCGCACTTGCCATAGATGTCGCAACCGGTCGCCTCGCTCGGCCCCTTCAGTCGGACCAGGGGGGTGTTGCCGATCAGCGATAGCGTGTCTTGCGTCGTGTGCATGCCGCCTAGATGGCGCGGCAGTGCCGGGCGGGCAATGCCAAGAAGCGCTTGGGACCTGCCAACGCCGCCTTGGCGGCGCAACGCCGTCCGACGCGACTACCGCCGATCTGCGCCTTTCGGCAATCGCGAAGGGGGTTGGCACGACGTGATCGTTCTTTACAAAACCTGCCCATGTTTCTCGAATTTCTTCGCTGCATCTTCACCCGCGGCCATCGATTCAAGCCAAGTCAGCGCCACGCCGGCATGGAAACCTGCACCTTCTGCCGCCGTCGTCGAAAGGCGACGGGCAAGGCGTTCTAGGTCACCACCGCGCCGCTCGAATATCGGCGTATCCTGACGCACCCGTGGACGGTTTCGCGCGTTTTCCTTTGAAACCCGCCCCTTGCCTACCCTAGATAGGGGCGGCCCGTTCCTCCCCAGGCGTACAGGATCCATGCGTAGCTTCTTGTTCCGATCCACAATTCTCGCGACTATCGCGTCCCCGTTGCTGGCGCAGACCGCGCCTGCGCCGATCAAGGCGACGCAGCTTCCGCCGTCGCAGGCCGCTCCCGCGCAAGGCGCGCCGTCGTCGGCCCCGGTGCCCCCCGTCGCCGCGGCGGTGGCGCTGCCGCGGCTGACCGACGATCAGGCCAGGCAGATCGTGGCGATCATCGAGGCGGGGCGGATCGAACACGGCCTGCGCCACGATGTCGCGGCGGCGAAGGTGACGGCGACCGACAACGATACGCTAGTTCGCGCCGCACTCGACTATGCCCGCGCGGTACGGACAGGCCGCCTGGCCGAGGCCGACTTCAAGGAAGATTGGGGTCTGCGTCCGCAATATTGGGATCCGCTGCCCAGCTTCGCCGACGCGGTCGCCAAGAACGGTCTGGCGCGATGGGCCCGCCAATTGCCGCCGCCCTATTCGGGCTATGACGGCCTGAAAGACGGCCTGAAATCCTATCGCGCGATCGAGGCCGCCGGTGGCTGGCCGCGTCTGGCGGCCGGACCGGATCTGGTGTTGGGATCGACGGGCGCGCGCGTCCGGGCGTTGCGTCAGCGCCTCGCGGTCGAGGATCCGACGGTCGCGAAGACCGGTGACGCCTTCGATGGCGAGTTGAAGGCCGCGGTCCAGCGCGCCCAGCGTCGCTTCGGCCTGAACCCGGCCGGCACCGTGTCGACGCAGACGCTGGCGGCGCTCAACGTGTCCGCGAGCGATCGCGTGGCGCAGATCATGGCGAACATGGAACGCTGGCGCTGGATCCCGCGTGAGCTCGACAAGAATCGAATCCAGGTGAACATCGCCGCGGCGCTGGTGACGGTATTCGAAGGCGATCAGCCCATCATGTCGATGAAGGGCGTGACCGGGCGTCCGGGTGACGAGACGCCGATGCTCCAGTCGTCGATCCATTCGGTCGTGCTCAATCCGCCATGGAACGTGCCCGCCGGAATCGCGGCGCGCGAGCTTTTCCCGAAGGGTGCGGGCTATCTGAAGGCCAACGGCTTCCGCGTCATCGGCGAGGGGCCCAGCCGTCGCCTGCAACAGGCGGCGGGGCCGCAGTCGGCCCTGGGGCGGTACAAGTTCGATTTCGACAATCCCTACGCCGTCTATCTCCACGACACGCCCGCGCAGGCCAAGTTCGCAAGCTATGACCGCTTGGCCAGCCACGGCTGCGTCCGGCTGGAAAAGCCCGCTGACCTGGCCCGCCTGCTGCTGCGCGGTTCGGCCGAATGGACGCCCGAGACGATCGACGCACAGATCGCCAGCGGCAAGACGACGCGGGCACAGCTGCCGACGGCCGCGACCGTCTACCTGCTCTACTGGACCGCATTCGCGTCCGGCAACGGCGTCATGAACTTCCGCGCCGATCCGTACAGCTGGGACGGCGAACTCGCCGCCAAGATCGAAAAGCGCTCGCAAATCCAGGCCGCCGCCCCGGCGATGGCCGACTGACGTAGAAGGGGATGACCGCCATGAAAAAGACCGCCCTGCCCGCCCTCGCCGCCCTGGCGCTGCTTGCTGCCTGTTCGTCGAACGATGAACCCGCCCCCCCGGCGGAGGACAATGCGACCGAGATGCTCGACGTGACCAACGACGCCATGACGGTTCCGGAGGCGCCGGTGACGATGAACGTCCCCGAGGTGCCGGCCGTCAACATGGTCGACGAGCCCGAGCCGACCGTCGACGAACGCGAGCAGATCCAGGCCGACGCCGACGCGACCGGCATGACCGCGCGCGTCAACCGCGACGAGGACGAGGCGCCCGCCACGAACCAGTCGGGCATGGTCTCGGAAGAGAAATAAGCGGTGGGCGGGGCTAATGGCCCCCGCCGACCCGATCGGCCTTGGCTGCCCGGTTCCGTCGGCGCCCTTGCGCAGCGCCGACCCCGACCCCATATCGAAACCGCTACAGTCGCATATCGACGGTCTTCGGCGCTTTGCGGCCCCTTACTCCTTCTGTCTGCCCTACAGCCGGCATCGCCGCCCTGGGGATGCCGCATACGAAACAAAGGAGTATCGCAATGTCGATCACCGGCACCGTAAAATTCTTCAACGAAACCAAGGGTTATGGCTTCATCGCGCCGGAGAGCGGCGGCGGTGACGCGTTCGTCCATATCAGCGCGGTGGAGCGTGCGGGCATGGCGACGCTGAAGCAGGATCAGCGCGTCAGCTACGAGCTCGAAACCGATCGCCGCGGCAAGACCAGCGCGGTCAATCTCCAGCCTGTCGACTGACTTACGACCATCCGGCCCGCGACGTCGTTGCGGGCCGGCGTTACACCTCAGGACGAAGGATCCGACGATGGCTCATGACGCCGCCTACTTCCGCGCTCAGGCCGATCGCGCCCGGGCCGACGCGGACACCGCGCAGCTCGACAACGTCCGCGATCGCGCGCTCCGCTCGGTCGCCGCGTTCGAAGCGATGGCGGTGAGCGCCGAGCGCACGACCCAGCGCCGCATCCAGCGCGAAGAGGCGACCGCGGCCGCTCGTATCCCGCTCGAGATCGTCGAGTAACGTCGCGGGCGCGCTCACGCCGCCATTGACATCCCCCGACAATCCGCTAGGGCGCGCCGGTCGCATGTCGATGGGTCCGCCCGTTTGCGTGCACGCCGTCCGAGACAGCAGGTGGCCGGGATTTGCCCGACCTTAATGCCCTGCCGAGACGGGGAACAGATTTCACGAGTCCGCGGCACGCCCGTGGCTTCGGATCGGGTAAGCGAGGCCTGATGTGCGCGCTTCTCGACACGATCCTTCCCCCTCAACGGACTGAACCGTCTGCGTGGCCGCAAGGCCGCGCGGGCATGTAACCGGGCCGCGTCCTTCGGGACGGGGCCTAATTTGAGGAGAATGGCATGGATCGTTCGCAGAAGACCCAGGCCGTCGCCGAACTGAAGAACACCTTCTCGCAGGTGGGCGTGGTCGTCGTGACCCGCAACCTGGGGCTGACCGTCGCCCAGTCGACGCAGCTGCGCGGGAAGATGCGCGACGTCGGCGCGTCCTACAAGGTCTCCAAGAACAAGCTTGCCAAGATCGCGCTCGAGGGCACGGATTATGCGGGTCTGTCCGACCTGCTGACCGGTCCGGTCGGGCTCGCCACCTCCGCCGATCCGGTCGCGGCTGCCAAGGCTGCCGTCGACTTCGCGAAGACGAACGACAAGTTCGAAATCGTCGGCGGCGCGATGGGGAGCCAGATTCTCGACGCGGATGGGGTGAAGGCCCTCGCATCGCTGCCGTCGCTGGACGAGCTGCGTGCGAAGCTGGTCGGTCTCATCGTGGCACCGGCCACGAAGATCGCCACCATCACCCAGGCACCGGCGGCGCAGATCGCCCGCGTGCTGGCAGCTTACGCAGAAAAGGACGCCGCGTAATTTTGATCCCATCAGAGGGGTACTTTGATGGGGCCCAAAAATACGACGTTCCCGATACTTACAACCCGATCTGATACTGGAGTTTTACAGTGGCTGATCTGAACGCGCTGGTTGACCAGCTGAGCGAACTGACCGTCCTCGAAGCCGCAGAGCTGTCGAAGATGCTCGAAGAGAAGTGGGGCGTTTCGGCCGCTGCTGCGGTTGCCGCTCCGGCTGCTGGCGGTGGCGCTGCTGCCCCGGCGGTTGAAGAGAAGACCGAATTCGACGTGATCCTCACCGGCGACGGTGGCAAGAAGATCAACGTCATCAAGGAAGTCCGCGCCATCACCGGCCTGGGCCTGACGGAAGCCAAGACCCTGGTCGAAGGCGCTCCGAAGCCGGTCAAGGAAGGCGTGTCGAAGGACGAAGCCGAGAAGATCAAGAAGCAGCTTGAAGAAGCCGGCGCGACCGTCGAACTCAAGTAAGCCGCAGTGCGGGCGGGCGGGCGGGCCGGCAGGCCGGCCCACCTCGCACCAGGCCGGCCGGCATCGGCTCCGCCGATGTCCGACGCGATGGGATTTTACTCCCATCGCGGCCGCCTAGAAGAAGGGGCGACCTGCACATCGCAGGCCGCCCTTTTCTTTTGGCTTTTATCGCACTTCGATCAGCCGCTCGCCCGCCGCCAAAAGTTGCGCAATGACATCCCACCGTGCGGCCTGCCAAACACGCAGCGCGGCCGTCGCGGTATTCCGCAACGCAGCCAAATCAGACCAAAGCGATCGGGCAAGCGAAGGATCAGGAAATCCTAATCCTTGGTAACGATGTATGCACCCCGATCCTCGGCCGCCTTCGCGATATCCCGATCCGAGCCGGCCATCAGGCCAAGCTCCATCGCATGAACCGCATTGATATCCCGCGCTGCAAATCAGGAACAGATCGCCGGCGGCAACTGCGCGTCGACGATGATCCGGATCATGCCGCGACGACGACCGGGTGGTTCCCCATATGCGCCGCGTAGCGCAGCGCAGCGCGAATATCGTCGATCGTCAAATAGGGATAGTCGCCGACGATCGCGGCTTCGCTGGCACCGCTCGCCAACAGGTCGAGGACGTCGGACACCCGCATCCGCGTTCCGGCAACGACAGGCCGTCCTCCACATACGGTTGGATCAACCGAGATCCGTGGAAAGCCTTGCACTACCATGGCAGGAAGGTGCGCCTGCCGACCGGCAGCGTCAAGTCGTGCTATCGCGATGCCCCACCATGTCGTCGCCATCGTCCCTGCCGTCGATCTGGACGCCAGTCAGGCCGTTAACGAACGTCTGGGCTTCACGGTCACGAGCGATGACGGCAACTGCCGCATCCTCGCCGACGGACGCGGTTGGCATCTGCAACCGAACCGCACGCCGGGCTGGCCGGCGCGCGTGAAGGACAACCCGTTCGGACTGTATCTGTACGTCGAAGACGTCGACGCGGTCGCCGAGCGCGTACGCGATCTGATCATCGACCCTGTGTCGCCGCAGACGAAGCCTCGGGGCACCTATGAGTTAACCGTCAGCGATCCCACCGGCGTGTTGGTCAGGGTCGGAAGCATCACCGCGGCGTGAAGCGCCTCGCGTCGAGCCGGCCGTAGATCTGGCCGGGCCGGTCGACCCAGACGGGACCGAGCTTCGCCGATGTCGGCTCGCCCGCCCCGATCACGAACGCCTCGGCCGCCGAGGCAACCGACAGGCCCCCGCGCCAGGCGGCGCCGACCATCGCGACCGGCACGATCATCTCGCGCTCCGCGACCGTCGTGACGTGCATGGCGTCACCGGGCAACGTCAGTTCGCCGGCGATCTTGCGCGTTTCGCCCGCGCGCAGGTCGAACGGCTCGGCGGCCGGCAGCGATGACAGCTGAGCGGCGAAACCGGCAAGTTCGGCTGCGGTGTCGGGCCCCGCACTCGCCAGCGTCACGACCGGGCGGATGCCGGACACGGGCCCGGCACTGGCGTTGGTCAGGAGCAGTTCGAAGGCCAGATACGCATTCGGCCCGCGCGTCCACAGACGTTGGGGGCGGAAGTCGAACGCCAGCGCGCGCGCCGGTACAGCCGGCGTCGCGGCGGGCTTCATGGCCGACGGCACCGCGATCGTCGGCTTGGGCGGTACCGACGGCGCAGGTTCGGGGGCGGGTGCGGGCGGCGCCGGCGGCGGCGGAACCGGCGTATATACCATGTCCTCCGCTGCGGCTGTTCGTCGCCGCCATGCGAGCACCGCGAACGCCGCGGCCCCCGCCAGACCCAGCCCGGCCAGCCACAACACCCAGTCCGGCGGGCCACCGGCAGGTGGCGCGGCAGGTGTCTCGACCGCCGTCGGCGGCACGGACGCCGTCGGTACCGGTGACGGGACCGACGTGGGCGTCGGCACCGCGGGTGCGATTGCGGTCGTGGTGGGTGCTGGCGCCGGTATCGTGGGCGCTTCGGGCGCTTGCGGCGTTGCCTTGGGCGTCGGTGTGGGACGCGGGCTCGCGGCGCGCGTCGGCGTAGGGCTAGGCGTCGGGCTTGGCGCCGTGCGGACGACCGGTGGCGGTGTCACCGCGCTGGGGGTCGGGCTGGGCGTCGGAGTCGGGCTCGACGCCGCCTGCGAATTGCCCGGTGGCAATTGATAGGTGTTGGCGCCCGGCAGCGTCTGGATCGTATCCTGCGCGCTCACCGGCAGGGTCGCGCAGACGAGCAGGGTCGTGGCGAGGAGCATGGTCTTCACGCCCGCGCCGCTAGACGGGCGTCGCTGAACGATGGCTGCACGCATCGTCACAGCCCCGCCAGATCGATCGCCCCATGACGGTCGAGCGTGCGCGACCGGTCGGGCATCGGATATTTGAGACCCGTGGCGCAGTTGAACAGGACAACGCGCTCGTCGCGCCCGACCAACCCGTCCGCCAGCGCGCGATCATAGGCGGCGAGCGTCGCGCCGCCTTCGGGACAGAGCAGCAGGCCATCGCCCGCCGCTTCGTCGACCGCCGCCAGGATCGCCGCATCACTGACCGCCAGCGCCGCGCCCTTGCTCTCGCGCACCGCATCCAGGATCAGGAAATCGCCGACCGCCTTGGGCACGCGGATTCCGGCGGCCACGGTGTGTGCGTTTTCCCAGCGATCGGCATGACGCTCGCCCGCGTCGAACGCGCGGACCATCGGCGCGCAGCCTTCCGCCTGAACCGCGTACATCCGCGGGCGTTCGGGGCCGATGAAGCCGATGCGTTCGAGCTCGTCGAACGCCTTCCACATGCCGATCAGTCCGGTGCCGCCGCCCGTCGGATAGAAGATCGCATCCGGCAGCGTCCAGCCGAGCTGTTCGGCCAGTTCGAGCCCCATCGTCTTCTTGCCCTCGATCCGGTACGGCTCCTTCAGCGTCGACAGGTCGAACCAGCCGTTCTCCTTGCACGCCGCCCCCACGATCGCGCCGCAATCGTCGATCAGGCCATTGACGCGGTAGACGCGCGCGCCCTGCGCCGCGATCTCGCGCACGTTGATCTCGGGCGTGTCGTCGGGGCACAGGATGACCGCCTCGATCCCCGCGCGCGCCGCATAGGCTGCTGCTGCTGCGCCCGCATTGCCGTTGGTCGGCATCGCGATCGTCCTGACGCCCAGCGCCTTCGCCATGCTGATCGCCATGACCAGACCGCGCGCCTTGAAGCTGCCGGTCGGCAGGCGACCCTCGTCCTTCACGATCGGGGCACGCGCTCCACGCGCCGCACCGACCCGGTCGAGCGTGACGAGCGGCGTTTCCATCTCGCCCAGGCTGACGATGTGATCGGGGCTGCGGACGGGCAGCAGTTCACGGTACTTCCAAAGGTCGGCCGGCCGTGCGGCGAGCGCGTCCTTGGTCATCGCCGTCCGCACGCCGTTCAGGTCATAGCGCACCAGCAACGGTCGCCCGACGCGGCTAAGGCCTTGAAGGACATCGGCTTCGTAGCGTTCGCCGGTCAGCCCGCATTCGAGATGCGTGACGAAGCCGGGGCGCTCGGCGGTCAGGTTTTCGTTCGACGGGATCATGCCCGCGCCTCTCCGACGATCGGCGCGAGAGGTCAATGGGCGGATCAGTCCGCGGGCCCGACAGCCCGCCCGAGGACCGCTTCGACACGCGCGAAACCCATATCGTCGTGGCCGCCGATATCGATCGGTCGACCGCCGAGTTCGGCATGATCTAGGTTCAGAAACGCAACCGCATCAGCCCGCGTCGCATGCGCGCGGAAGGCTAGCAGCGTTACTTGCGCCTGTCGCGCGAGCACCTCCGGCGTGTCGGGTCGTGCGCAAAAGGCTCGGCGGAACCGCTTTGCCGGCGCCGGGGACAATTCGCCGGATGCCGGCAGGATGGTGATGGCCGACATGCTCAGTGCGCCTCGACCATATGCCCGGTCGCGCCAAGCGTCGTCCTCGTCGACCGGATCGCGTCGGCATAACCGGTTGCCAGACCGCGATGCGCATGCCGCGCCTCGGTCGTCGTTGCCGACTGCGCAAGCATGAGCGAGATCTGATGACGAGACAGAAGGTAATTGAGATCCATGATGACGGCTTTCGCGGCGTAAGCGAAAGCGCGGATGGTCTCTCAGTCACCGGCGCCTACGGAAAAACCAAGCCGGTGATAACCCGTATATGGGAACGACAGGGGCGATCCACCACCCCTGTCGGTGCCATGCTCCGCATTTATCTGGCGGAAGTCTTCACCGCACTTTGATCAACCGCCACGACCGGCAGCCACACCGCACTCGCATCCGTGCCGCCGCGTTGCAGCGTCACCGTCGCCGCCTTGTAGTCCTCGGGCTTGGCCAGGAAGATGTTCGGCACGAACGTCTGCGGGTTGCGGTCGTAGAGCGGGAACTGGCTCGACTGGACCTGCACCATGATGCGGTGGCCGGGTTTGAAGACGTGGTTCACGGTCGGCAGACGGAAGCGGTATTTCTGGACCTTGCCTGCCGGAATCGCAGTCGGCTTCTCGAAGCTGTCGCGATAGCGGCCACGGAAGATGTCCTGGGCGATGGCCAGCTGGTAGCCGCCCATCTTCGGGTCGGTCGCGTTCTCCTCGGGCAGCACGTCGATCACCTTCACGATGAAGTCGCCATCGGTGCCGGTCGTCTTGGCGAAAATCTCAGCGAACGGCGCGCCCGACACGCGGACGGGCGCGGTCAGAACGTCGGTCTGATAGGTCATCACGTCCGGGCGACCGTCCACGTGGCGCTGATCGCTGACCAGCCAGTCGCCCCAGCGCCCGTCGCCGAAATTGACCGGGCGCGACAGGTGCGGGACGGGCTTTGCGGGGTCGGAGACATAGGCATCGCCCCCTGCCCCGCCCCTGTCCCAGCCGAGCTTGCCGCCGGCCTGGAGGTAGATCGGCTTCAAGGGCGCGGCGCAGCCCTGCTCGCACGCCAGCGGCCAGGTGCTCAGCCGGTCCCAGTGGTTCTCCCCCGTGTTGTAGATCGCCACCTGCGGCAGGTTCGCCGGCGGACCGTCCTTCAGATACTGGTTGAACAACGGCAGGACCATATCCTCACGGAACTGCGCGGCGGTGTCGCCATCCCACTGGAACGGCCCCAGCTCGCGGCCTTCGCGGTTGACCTGGCTGTGACGCCACGGGCCCATGACGAGGTAGTTGTTGCCTGTCTTGCCCTTGGCCTTCAGCGCCTCCCATGTCCGGATCGCGCCGTACATGTCCTCCTGATCCCACAGCCCCTGCTCCCACAGCGTCGGCACGTTCGACGGATTGGCTGCGACCAGCTTGTCGAGCGCCTGCCCCTGCCAGAAGGCGTCGTAGCTCGGGTGCGCCTGCATCCGCTGCCAATAGGGCAGCAGGTCGTAGCCCGCCTTCTTCGCCCAGTCGCCCGCCGATCCGGTGCGGAAATTTTCGTAATCGTCGTATCCGCCGGTCGGTGGCGCCTTGCCGCTGCCCTTGAAGCCAGTCTGTCCGCCGAGCCAGGCGATGTTGGCCAGGCGGAACGCGCCGTAGTGGAACCAGTCGTCGCCCATCCAGCCGTCGATCATCGGGCTTTCGGGTGCGGCGACCTTCAGCGCGGGGTGCGGGTTCATCAGCGCCATGACGACGGTGAAACCCTCATAGCTCGACCCGATCATGCCGACGCGGCCGTTGCTCTCGGGCAGGTTGGCCTTGTTCACCAGCCAGTCGATCGTGTCGTAGGCGTCGGTCGTGTGATCGACCTTGGTCGGGTTGAGCGGGCCGATGACCGGGCGGGTCACGACGTAATCCCCTTCCGACCCGTATTTGCCGCGAATGTCCTGATAGACGCGGATGTAGCCGTCTTTGACGAAGATCTCGTCGGCAAGCGGCAACGTCGACAGCATCTTCGGACTGTCCATCCGGTTGGCGCGGCCGGCGGCGTTGTAGGGCGTGCGCGTCAGCACGATCGGGGCGTTTGTCGCTCCCTTGGGCACGACGATGACGGTGTACAGCTTCGTCCCGTCGCGCATCGGCACCATCACCACGCGCTTGTCATAGTCGTAGCCGGTCTTGGGAACCTCGTACTTCGTCGGGATATCGCCGGCGGGCGCGGGCTGCTGCTGCTGCGCGGCGAGCGGGGTGATCGCGACGACGGCAGTGGCGGCGAGGAGGATCAGCTTTGTCATGGACGCGCTCCGAACGAGAGAATGGCCGCACGCTAGGCCGGGTTCGGGCGTGGCGGCAATGGGGGTGGCACGAGCTGCGCGCCGGGCGCCACGAGGGGCCTGTCGGGAATAGGAAAAAGCCCGCCCCCACCACCGTGGGGACGGGCTCGACGACCGCCTGCCGTATCGGTCAGGCGTGCTCGGGTTCGCCGTGCAGGCGGGCCTCGACATCGTCACGCATCACGCGGTCGCTGAGGTCGATCGGCATCAGCGTGCCGCCGTCGTCGTCTGACACGCCGACCACGAACGAGGCGGCGGTGCGGCCTTCGCTGCCGTCGGGCAGGCGATAGCGGGCATCGGCGACGACGACCGGCGTGAAGCGGCCTTCGGCGCCCAGGTCGGACTTCAGTGCGGCGAGCGTCGCATCGATGCGGGCGCCCTCGCCCGGTTCGATCGTGACCGGGTCGATGGTGGCATCGACCGGCGCGTCGACCAGCATATTTTCCATTTCGCTGGCGTGGGTGTCGGTCAGCATGAAGGTGGAGACGCGGACGTCCTCGGCTTTGACGGCACCCGAATTCGCGACGGTCAACTCGATTTCGACCATCGCTTCGTCGGCGCTGGTCCCCGCGCGGACCGGGCGCATGGCGAGTTCGAGCCACGGACGATCGCGCACCGCCGGAGCGCCTTCGGTGAGCGCGGCGACATCCTCTGCGGGCGCATCGGTGACGGTCGCGTCGTCCGACAGGCCGGCCGCGACCGGTTCGTCGCGTTTCGGGGTCATCGCGACGGCCGCGGCAACCGGCGCTGCGACCGGGGCCACGGCAGCGACCGGGGCAGCGGCGACAGGCGCAGGTTCCTCGACGACGGTCGTCGCGGGCTCTTCGTAATAGACCGCTTCCTCATACGCGTCGGCCTTGCGGCGGCGCATCAGGAAGAAGGCGCCGACCGCGACGATCAACGCAGCGATCACGGCGAGCGGCCAGAGCGGTGCTCCGTTATCGTTGCTGGTCTGCGTCGTTGTGGTTTCGGTGGTCGTCGCGGCGGGCTCGGTCGTGGCCGGTGTGGCCGGCTGAGCAGCGGCCGCCGCCGAAGTCTCGGCCGGG
>DASTEN010000149.1:0-3181 GCA_035709645.1 Sphingomonas sp. | reverse complement strand
CGGCTGGCGGATCGAACGCACCGCCCTGCTTGCCGCCTTCGACGCTCTGACGCCCGACCTGCGCACCGCGCTGGAACTCGCGGCGGAACGGATCGCGGCCTATCACGCCAAGCAGGTGCCGGCCGATCGCGACGAAACCGACGATGCGGGCGTCCGACTGGGCGCGCGGTGGCGCCCGGTCGATGCCGCGGGCATCTACGTCCCCGGCGGGCGGGCGGCCTATCCCAGTTCGGTGCTGATGAACGCGCTGCCGGCGAAGGCCGCGGGCGTCGAGCGGCTGGTCATGGTCACGCCGACGCCCAAGGGCGACGTCAATCCGCTGGTGCTGGCAGCGGCGCACCTGGCCGGCGTGGACGAGGTGTGGCGGATCGGTGGTGCGCAGGCGATCGCCGCACTCGCCTATGGCACCGCCCGCATCAAGCCGGTCGACGTCGTCACCGGCCCCGGCAACGCCTGGGTGGCGGAGGCCAAGCGGCAGGTCTACGGCATCGTCGGCATCGACATGGTCGCCGGCCCCAGCGAGATCGTCGTCGTCGCCGACGGCGCCAACGATCCCACCTGGATCGCCGCGGATCTGTTGAGCCAGAGCGAGCACGATCCGACCAGCCAGTCGATCCTGTTCACCGATGACGCGCTGTTCGCCGACGCGGTCGCCGATGCGGTCGACCGTCAGATCGGCGAATTGTCGACCCGCGACGTCGCCCGCCAGGCGTGGGATGCCAACGGGGCGATCGTCGTGGTGGAAGCGCTCGACGAAGCGCTGCCGCTGGTCGATCGGCTGGCGCCCGAACATCTCGAACTCGCCTGCGATGCCGATGTGGCGGAGCGCCTGTTCGACCGCGTGCGGCATGCCGGATCGGTATTCCTCGGTCGTCACACCCCCGAGGCGGTCGGCGACTATGTCGCAGGCCCGAACCACGTTCTGCCGACCGGGCGCCGGGCGCGGTTTTCCTCCGGGCTGTCGGTACTCGATTTTATGAAGCGGACCAGCTTCCTCGCGTGCGACGCAACCTCGCTTGCGGCGATCGGCCCGGCGGCGGTGGCGCTGGCCGAGGCCGAAGGGCTGCCGGCGCATGCGAAATCGGTGGCATTGCGTCTGGGGGCATAAACCATTCCCCCGGTCATGCTGCGTCTGTCGAAACACCGCTTTTGATTGGCTCTTGCACCGCTTGTGGCAGAAAGCCTGGTGCTTCGACAGTCTCAGCGCGAACGGATCCGGGGCGCGTTCGGCACGCGACGTGGACCTTTGCCCGCAGGACGCGTAGGGAGCCCGCCGTCATGACCAATCATTCGAACCCCCGGACCCGTGCGCGATCGACCGCGCGGGCGGCCGCCCGCCTCGGCGCGGTGCAGGCGCTGTACCAGCAGGACATGGAAGGCACGCCGCTGCGCCAGCTGCTGACCGAATTCCACCAGCACCGCCTGGGCGCCGTGATCGAGGACGTCGAATATGCCGACGCCGACCCCGATTTCTTCGACGACATCGTGTCGGGCGTGGACGCGCGCCGCGAGGAGATCGACCGGTTGATCACAAGCAAGCTGTCAACCGGATGGAGCCTGCAACGGCTCGACAAGCCGATGCTCGGCATCTTGCGCGCCGGCACCTACGAACTGCTCGCCCGCCACGACGTCCCGACCGCGGCGGTGATCAGCGAATATCTCGACGTCGCCGATGCCTTCTACGACAAGCGCGAAAAGGGCTTCGTCAACGGACTGCTGGATGCGGTAGCGAAGGACGTGCGGCGGTAGCGCGGTCGGTGCGCCCGCGCAGGCGGGAGCCCAGGGTTACGGAACGACGAACTTGCGGCTCTAGGCTCCCGCCGGCGTGGGAGCACCAAGACGCACGATCGCCGCCGCTCCGGCCAGCACCGCAGCATCCTCGACGAAGCCGGTCGCAGACTGGCCCTTGTAGTTGATCGCGATCGCGCGCGCGTACCAGCCGGGGAACGACGCCACCAGCGCGGTCAGGCCACCCACGGCGGCGCCCCGCCACCGGTCCTTCTTCGACGACAGTGCGGCGCCGGCAATCGCGGCGGTGGTGAAGCGGCCGATCAGCCCGACGGGTACGATCCGATCGGGCGCGGTCGGTTGCTTGTCGCCGGCCATCTCGCCGATCGCAAGGGCGAGCGTACCGGCTGCGACGAGTGGATTCGCCAGCAGCGTCGGCGCGCCATTGTCCTCGGCAAGTTCCCCTCGCGCCGCTGCGATCGACACTGCGGCCAGCGGCGTCATCGCGCGCTGGCCGCCGACGAGGCCCATGAGGAAGGGTGCGAGCATGGCGCGGGATCCGAATCGTGAGTGGTCCGGATCAACGTCGCGCGACCGATAGGGGTCCGCCCCTTCACCAAAACCGTTCGCCCTGAGCCTGTCGAAGGGCTGCCATTCTTCGTGCCCCAAGCTGCCGGCGAAGAAGGGCAGTGCTTCGACAGGCTAAGCCGCGAACGGAGACGGGGGTTACCGCGCCAGCGTCGGGAATGCCGCCTTGAACGCCGCGACCTTGGGCTTGTCCCACCGCACGATATAGCCGTGCGTCGGATTTCGCCGCGCGAAATTCTGATGATAGGGCTCGGCCGGATAGAATTGGCCGGTTTCGATCTTTGTCGCGATCGGTTTGCCGAACGCCTTCGTTCCCGAAAGCTGCCGGATATACGCGGCGGCGACCGCGCGCTGCTCGGCGGTCTGCGGGAAGATGGCCGACCGATAGCTTGGGCCCGAATCGGGATATTGCCCATCGACCTGTGTCGGGTCGTGCGCAACCGAGAAATAGACGCGCAGCAGCGTGCCGTAACTGACCAGGCGTGGATCGTAGCTGATCTTCACCGCCTCGGCATGGCGTGTCCGCTCGCTGGAGACATCGGCGTAGTTAGCCGTTTCGCGCGTGCCACCGGCATAGCCCGACGTGACGGACCGAACGCCCTTCACATCCTGGAACACCGCCTCCATCCCCCAGAAGCAGCCACCGGCCAGCACGGCCGTCTGCAGGCCCGGCATGGCCGGCACGTCCTGCGCCGGTGCGGGGATGCGCACCGCCTTTTCGGCTTGGCCAGGCGTGGCCAGGATAGCGGCGCCGGCCGCAACCGCGATGATGGGGAGAAGTAGAGCTTTCATGCCACCTTATCCGTCGAAGGCAGCGGAAAAGATGCGTTTAGCGCGTTGTGACCGTCGCTGCATGTGCCGCCGG
>DASTEN010000148.1:0-3664 GCA_035709645.1 Sphingomonas sp. | reverse complement strand
CCAGGTAGAATTCGTCGACGTCGGCCTCCAGCTTCCACGATCCTTCGCTGTCGACCTGGCCCGCCGGGTCGCCGGGCTTCAGCGTTTGCCCGGGCTGGAGCGTGAAGTTGGTCAGCCGCCCACCGGCGGGGGCACGGATCGTCAGCGCCTCCAGCCCCGCACGCACCGCCGACAGATTGCCGGCAAGACGTCCCTGCGTTTCGGTGAGCCGCGCCGACTGGGTCGCGGTGATCCGCGCTTCCGCCGCGCGCCCGGCGCGGAGCTGAGCCAGACGGCGTTCCTGATACGCCGCCTCCGCCTCGAAGCCTTTGACGCCGGCATCGGACAGAATGCCCTTGTCGTACAGTTGCCGGCGGATCGACAGGTCCCGGCGGGCCTTGATCAGGTCGTATTCGGCCTGCGCAACCTGCGCGGCGCGATCCAGCCGATTGCGCTCGATCCCCAGCCCCTCGCTGGCGACACCGCCCAGCTGGCTGGCGATCTGTGCCTCGCGCGTCAGCACGTCCAGACGCAGTTCGGGGTTGGCGAGCGTCGCCAGCGGCTGACCGGCCGTGACCATCGCGCCGTCCTGCACCAACAGGCGTTCGACCTGTCCGCCCGCGAGCACGCCGACCAGCGTCGTCACGCGCGGCGTGACGGCCGCCCGGACCGGCAGATAGTCGTCGAACGCGGCGCGCGTGACCTCGCCCGTCTCGATCGCGTCGGCGGCGATATCGGTCGATCCCGCGGCCGGCAGAAAGCGCCACAGCGCGATCGCGGCGACCGCCGCCAGTACGACGATCCAGGTCGCCGGGCGACGCCACCACGGCCGCGGCGCGCGTTCCACCTTGCGATCCATCGCGGCCCCCGGCGACGGGATTGCACCCTGGCTGACTTCGGTCATCATGGGGCGAGTGTCACCCAGGATGGCCGAAACGCCTAAAGCCCTATGAATACTGGATTATCGCCCCAAGCCCACAACAGTGACCGTCCACGTCCGGACGCGCCGTCCACAAATGGACACCCGGATCGCGCGTCAAGCGGCCTGACGGTCCTGCTGATCGACGACAATGGTCGTATCGCCGAATCACTCGGCATCGCACTGGACCTGGCCGGGCACCGTGTCGACGCGGCGGCCGGGCCGGAGGAGGCGTTCTCCCGCCTCGCCACCCAGCGCTACGACGCGATCCTGCTCGACATGAACTATACCCCCGGTCGCACGAGCGGCGATGAGGGTCTGGCCGTGCTGTCGCGGATCTTGGCCGAGGATCCCGCGGCGTGCGTCATCGTCATCACCGCGCACAGCGGCATCCGCATCGCGGTATCGGCGATGCAGGCTGGCGCCCGCGATTTCGTGATGAAGCCGTGGCGCAACGCCGAACTGATCGAAAAGATCGAGGCGGCGGTGGCGGAAGCCCCGACACCTGTCGCCGCGACCGCGCCGATCCGCCCGGCGGCGACAGAACCTGCCCGTCTGCTCGGCGACAGTGCCGCGATCGGGCGCGTGCGCGACCTGATCGCCCGCATCGGACCGACCCCTGCCGGCGTGCTGGTGACCGGACCGTCGGGGTCGGGACGCACTCTGGTCGCCGCGGCCCTCCACGCCGCCTCCCCCCACGTCGCGCAGCCCATCGCACGCATCGACCTGCGCGATCCCGCGGCGTGGGACCGGCTGGCGGGGGCGAGCGGCACCGTGGTGCTGCGCCATCCCGACCGGATCGATGCGGTCGCGCAAGCCCGGTTGATCGATCGCCTGCCGCCGACGGTACGGCCGATCGCCATCGCCGACAGCGCCGCCGCCATCACCCCCGCGCTCGCCCGGCGGATCGCTGCGATCGAAATCGCGGTCCCGCCGCTTCATGACCGCGGCGACGATGCGCTGCTGCTGGCCCGTCACTTCGTTCGGCTGGCGGCAACGCGCTACGGCCGGCCGGCACCGAGTTTCACTGCAGCGGCGGAATCGATGATCCTGGACACACGCTGGACCGACGATGCGCGCGGACTGGCGGCGGCGGTCGAGCGTGCCGCCCTGCTGAGCGACGGGACGATCGACGTCGCTCTGCTGACCCCGACGGCGACAGCCATAGCCGTTCAGGACGATGCGCCACGCTTCGACCTGGACTTGGCCGAACGCGCGATGATCGAGGCCGCGCTGCGCGAGCATCATCATAATGTGACCCACGCCGCGACCGCACTGGGCCTCAGCCGCGGCGCGCTGTACCGCCGGATGGCACGACATGGACTTTAACCGCGCCACGGGCGCCATCGATGACCGGAGCGCATGCGATGCCGCGGTCTAGCGCACGTCGGGCGCTGGGTCAGGCAGTAACCGGCATCGCCCTGACCCTTGCGGGCGCGGCGATGGTGCTGGCGTGGCGTGGCGGGTTGTGGGCAACGCTCGCAGGGGCGGTCCTGGCCACGGCATGGCTGGTCGGCCTGGGCTGTTGGACGGCGCTACGGGCACCGCTGGCCGACGATCCCCCGCCGGCGCCCGACCGGTTCCCCGACGGGGTGCTGCTCCACGCGCTGCTCGACCAGGTGCCCGTCCCCCTGGTCCGCCGCGACGCCGGCGGCGCACGGGCGCTGAACCGCGCGGCGCGCGCGGTGTTTGCGACCGAGGATCGGATCGTGCCGGTGCCGCCGGCCCTGGCGAGCGCCACCGCACGCCACCTGCGACACGAGGGGCGGCGCTTCCGCATCGATCGCGTCGACGCCAGCCACGGCCCCGCGCTGGCGGCGCTGATCGACGTCGATGCCGAAGAGCGCGCGGCGGAGGCGCGGGCCGACGACGAGATGATCGACATTCTGGGCCACGAATTGCTGAACGGGCTGTCACCGGTCGTATCGCTGGCCGACAGCGCCGTGGTCGCGGCCGAACGGGCGGACCCGAAGCTGCCCGCGATCCTCGCGACGCTCGCCCGCCGCGTCGAAGGGTTGGAACGCTTCACTCAAGCCTATCGCACCCTGGCACGCCTGCCCGATCCGGTCCCGGCACCGGTCGCCTTCGGCGAACTGGCCGACGACCTGTCGCGGCTCTTCGCGCTTCGCTTCGATGGACGTGTGTCCCTGACGATTGCGATAACGGACACGGCGGTCGCAGCGGTCGATCGGGATCAGCTGGTGCAAGCCATCTGGGCCCTGCTGCAAAATGCCGGCGAGGCGGCGATCGACGGTGACGCCGCCGCGCAGGTCGCGCTAGGAATCGTAGCGGACGCCAACGGCCTGACGATCGACGTATCCGACAGCGGCGGAGGTATTCCGGAACCCGACCGCGCGCGGATCTTCCGACCGTTCCACACGACCAAGCCTGACGGATCCGGTATCGGCCTGTCGCTTGCGCGACGCATCGCCCGGGCGCATCGCGGCGATCTTACCCTATTGCCCGAGATCCGCACGACGCTGCGCCTGCGCCTGCCGCTGTAAACGTGAATCTGATCTGCGGTGCGGCGGCGGGCGGACGCGTGCACAGCTTTCGATGTGCCCGTCGCCCGTCCGGCCGCCGCATGCGCCCGATTTCATCCGCCCGATTTCATCCGCCAAGCAGGATGTCGCACGGTTGCCCCCGGCGCGATGCCACCGGTGCCCCCGGGGGCGGGCCGCGTCGTCCAGCCCCCGGCCTGCGATCGCCACCGGGACCACCGGCGCCACCGGGACCACCGGCGCCGGCGCCGGCGAATCGTGCGCC
>DASTEN010000147.1:0-3167 GCA_035709645.1 Sphingomonas sp. | reverse complement strand
GGCGCCTGATCGTCGCGGTGACGACGACCGGCATCTATTGCAAGCCGTCGTGTCCGGCCCGCCGGCCCCGTCGCGAACACGTCCGCTTCTTTGCCGACACCGCGGCAGCACGCGCCGCCGGCTTTCGCGCGTGCCTGCGCTGTCTGCCTGACGCCGTCGCCCGCGATACGGAAGCCCTCGCCCGCGCCGTGGCGCTGATCGAGGCGGCGGAGGAAAGGATCACGCTCGACGCGCTTGCGACGCAGGTCGGTTATGCCCCGCATCATTTCCACCGGATGTTCAAGCGGGCGACCGGCGTGACACCTGCCGGCTATGCCCGGGCGCTGAAGGCGCGCCGCGCCGCGAACGGGCTGGCGGCCGGTATCAGCGTTACGCATGCGATCCACGCCGCCGGCTATTCCGCTCCAAGCCGCTTTTACGACACCGCCGCCGACCGGCTTGGCATGACGCCGTCCGCCTGGAAGCGCGGCGGTGCGGGCGTGACCGTCCGCTGGACGATAGCGGCGACCAGCCTCGGCCCGCTGTTGATCGCTGCGACCGATACGGGCCTGTGCCGCGTCGCCTTCGACGAAGATCGGACACACCTTGCCATCCGCTTTCCCGAGGCGGATGTCGTCGCGGGCGGCGCAGCGCTGAAGGCGCTGGCCGCGCGGGTGGTCGCGGAGGTCGAAAGCCCCGGCCGGCACACCGACCTGCCGCTCGATGTGCAGGGCACCGCCTTTCAGGAAGCCGTGTGGCAGGCGCTACGGGCGATCCCGCCGGGGGAAACGCGCAGCTATGCCCAGATCGCAGCGATGGCGGGGGCGCCCGGCGCGGTGCGTGCGGTCGGCAGCGCGTGTGGCGCCAACAGCGTCGCGGTCATCATTCCGTGCCACCGCGTGATCCGCAGCGATGGCGCGACCGGCGGCTACGCTTATGGGCCGCAGCGCAAACGCGCGTTGTTGGATCGCGAGGGCGATCGGTAAGCCGCGCCGCGTGCTATCTGGCGCGCTCATACGGGACGAAGGCTCCGAAGCGGCAGTACGGACCGGGAAGGCTCGCGCCGCGCGGCACCGTGCGAAAGCGGTCGTTGCGACAGAGATTGCCGCCATAGATCTCCGTTACCAGCACCGGATCGCCGCGGAGCGACGGACATTCATCCTCGGCACGGGTGACGAACAGCCGGCCGCCCTGCCGATAGAGCAAGGTGTCGCCAATGATCCGCGGTGCTTCGAGGTTCGATGCGTTGATGCACCGCTGTGGAGTGCCTGCCACGCGCCCCTTCACCGCGTCGGCAAATTCCGCCGCATCGCTGTCACCGGACGTCGCGGACGCGGCGCAGCCCGCCATTGCGATCAACGGCAGGACCAGAATGCCCCTCATCGACGGGCACGTGTGTAGGGTACGAAATCGCCAAACGCACACGCCCCAGACGGAAAGCCTGCGGTACGGTCGACCGTCCGGACCAGGTCACCGCGACACAACTGGCTGCCGAAGCTCTGCGTGACGATGATATCGTCCCGCTTCAGGCCGAAACATCCGCCGTTCGTGTCGGTGCGATAGCGTCGCAATCCGTCGTCATAGACCAGCGTGTCGCCATAGATCTTCACGTTGGCATTGCGGGTCTGGATACAGCTCTGCGGCTGTCCCGGCGACCACCCGGCCAGATCGCGGTCCAGCCGTGCCATATCCCGCGCGCGCTGCGCCTCTGCACGAGCGGTTTCCTGCGGGGTCGCCGCACATCCGGCGCTGAGTGCCAGAACAGCGAGGGGAAGGATGATACGCATCGTCGAAACCTCCGTCAGGCAGAGGATAACGCATCAGCCGCGAAAAGCATCCTTGCCGGCGCGCCGTTCGGCGAATTCGTCGACGCTGGAGGCACGCAGGAACGGGTTCGTCGACCGCTCCAGCCCGATCGTGGTCGGCAACGTCGCGGCTCCTGCTTCGCGTTGCCGCTCGACATCGACCATCCGCTCACGCAGCGCGGCGTTGTCGGGCTCCGCGGTCAGGGCGAAGCGGCCGTTCGACAGCGTGTATTCGTGCGCGCCATAGACGATCGTCGCGTCCGGCAGGGCCGCAAACCGCGCCATGTTGGCGAACATCTGTTCGGCGGTCCCCTCGAACAGACGGCCGCAGCCCATGGCGAACAGCGTGTCGCCGCTGAACAGCAGACCGTCGTCGGCGAAGTGATAGCAGATATGCCCGGCAGTATGGCCGGGCGTTTCCATCACGGTCGCTGTGTGATCGCCGATCCGCACCGCATCGCCCTCGCTGACACCGTGATCGAGCGTCGGTATCCGCGGGCTCTCGGCCGCGGGGCCGGTGACGTCGCAGCCGAAACGCGCCCTCAGCGCCGCATTGCCGCCGGTGTGGTCTGGATGCCAGTGCGTCGTCCAGATCGCATCCGCCCGCCATCCACGCATATCGAGCGCGGCAAGGACGGGGGCGGCGTCACCCGGATCGACGACAACGGTCGTCCCGGTCGCGGCATCGTGGATGAGCCAGACGTAATTGTCGCTCAGCGCGGCAACCCGGACGACTTCCAGCATTCCGCCTTACCATTCACCGACGTTGGGCATCGACGTCCATGGCTCGGCAGGTTCGAGCTCGCCCTTCTGCAACAGCTCGATCGAGATATTGTCGGGCGTGCGGACGAACGCCATGTGGCCGTCGCGCGGGGGGCGGTTGATCGTGTAGCCGGCGTCGATCAGCCGCTGGCAAGTCTCGTAGATATTGTCGACGCGATAGGCGAGATGCCCGAAGTTTCGACCGCCGGTATAGACCTCCGGCGCCGACCCGTCTTCCGCCGGCCAATTGTAGGTCAGCTCGACCTCGGCCTTGGCGCGCTCGCCCGGCGCATTCATGTCTTCGTCGGCTGCCAGGAAGATCAGCGTGAAGCGTCCCTTCTCGCTTTCCAGCCGACGGACTTCGCTCAAGCCGAGGACATTGAAGAACTTGATCGTCGCATCCGGATCGGTGACCCGGATCATCGTGTGGAGATAGTGCATCGGCGGCCCTTCGTATCGGAAACAGGTCAGGCCGCGAAGATAGGAACTGGGACGCTATTTGCCAGCCTTGAACTGCGCCAGCGCTGCCTCTGCCGACGCGGCGACCGCGCCGGTGCCGAGTTGCGTCGCCCTGGTCCAGCCGTTGCGCGCGCCCGCCTCGTCGCCGGACAGCGCGGCGAT
>DASTEN010000146.1:0-4997 GCA_035709645.1 Sphingomonas sp. | reverse complement strand
ACTCACGACGTCACCACGCCTGCGTAACCTGCGGCCGGCCCCTCGCGGACGCCGCCCCTCAGCGGGGGCGCCCGTGACGAATCAGACGATCGCTTCGCGCGCCTGCTTTGCCAGCCGGATGGCGCTCGGCAGCCGACGCCGTTCGAGCTTGGGGAAATATTCCCGGCTCATCTCCAGCGAATAGCTGTTCACGCCTTCGAGCTTCTTCAGCCCCTCCGGCGTCAGGCGGATGCATTTGGCGCGCCGGTCGCTGGTCATCGGAACACGCTCGATCAGCCCCTGCGCCTGCAACGCGTGCAGCTGGCGGACGAGCGTCGGGCCTTCGATCCCGACGATATCCGCCAGTTCGCGCTGGCTGGTGCCTGCCGGCAATTCGTTGACCCAATACAAGACGGTCAGGCGCGCCGCCGTCAGCCCGTGATCCTTCAACTGCTCGTCGACGCGCGCGCGCCAGCGACGCCCGAGCAAGATGCATTCACGGATGAACTCGAGCGGCAGCGTGTCGGTGTCGTCGGTTTCGGTCATGGTCCAGGTCATTGCTTACGTCAGACGGCCAGGAAAGGCGACCCGGATTTCGATAGATCACTATCGAAACACCCGGCCGATCCACGGCCGCCCCCGTACAGGGAACACTCGCGACGCAACTCTGTCAGACCGAGAGCCTGCAATCGAGTTGCGTCAGAAATAATGACGACGTGAAGCGGGCGTTTCCTCCCGCCCCACCCCCTTTTTTTTGGAATGCTACGCGGAGAAGCTTGCACGAACCTGTCCCGAATGCCGATCGAGCACCCGCCGATTGCGATGTCAGCAGACGCCCCTTAAGCTGCGCGAAAAAGAGGGGCTGATCCGCACATGAAGCATAGCGTCGCGACCGTTCTCGCCACCCTGTTCGCTGCCGGGGCGGTGACCGCCCAGGTTGCGCCTGCGCCGCAGGAGAAACCGGTCGAACAGACCAAGGCGCCGGAAGACAAGGCGCGGGATCCGCTGCCCGCGCCCGATCCCCTCCCCACGCCGCAGCCAGGCCCCGTCGTTGCCCAGGCGCAGCCGGCCGCACCGACGACGCCGGCAAAGCCCGCCAAGTGGGATGTCAACAATCCGCCCGGTGCGACCATCCGTCAGGTGCCGATCGCCGTCGATGAAGGCAGCTGGATGGACGTCGACGTCTCGCCCGACGGTCGGACGATCGCGTTCACGCTGCTGGGCGACATATACACGATGCCGATCGCCGGCGGCACGCCGACACGCATCGCGGAAGGGCTGGCGTGGGAAGTTCACCCGCGCTTTTCGCCCGATGGCCGGCGCATCGCCTTTACCTCCGACCGGGGCGGCGGCGACAACATCTGGGTGATGAACGTCGATGGCAGCGACAAGCGGCAGGTGACGAAGGAAACCTTCCGCCTGACCAACCAGCCGACATGGAGTCCGGACGGCAGGTACATCGTCGCCAAGAAGCATTTTACCACCGGCCGCTCGCTCGGCACCGGCGAAGTCTGGCTGTACCATGTCTCGGGCGGCAGCGGCGTGCAGCTGGTCAAGCGCGCCAGCGAGCAGCTGCAGAAGGAGCTGGGCGAGCCGATCTACGCGCCCGACGGCAAGTCGATCTATTACACCCGCAACATCACGCCGGGTCCGATCTTCGAATACGCCCAGAATTCGAACACCGACCTGTTCAACATCGAACGCTACGAGATCGCCACCGGAGAGGTGTCGACCGCGGTGTCCGGCGCCGGCGGATCGGTGCGCCCGACGCCATCGCCCGACGGCAAGTCGATCGCCTTCGTACGCCGCGAACGCACCCGGTCGAAGCTGTACGTGAAGGACCTCGAGTCCGGTGCCGAGCGCAAGATCTACGACGCGCTGGACCAGGACGTGCAGGAAACCTGGGCGGTGACCGGCGTCTATCCTAACATGGCGTGGACCCCGGACAGCAAGTCGCTGGTGTTCTGGGCGGGCGGCAAGATCCGTCGGATCAATTCGGACGGCACGGGCACTGCGATCATCCCGTTCCGCGTGAACGACAGCCGCGGAGTCATTGCCGCCCCGCACCCGCAGATTCCGGTCGCCCCGGCCACGTTCGAAACCAAGATGCCGCGGTTCGCCGCCGTGTCGCCCGACGGGCGCAGCGTGGTGTTCGAAACACTCGGCAAGCTGTGGATCAAGCCGACCGCGGGCGGTACGGCCAGGCGCCTGACCGGCGGCAGCGCCCCCGATCTCGAGCTGTTCCCGACCTGGTCGCGCGATGGGCGGACGATCGCGTTCGTCGGCTGGACCGACGCCGGGCTGGGACGCATCCGTACCGTCGCCGCGACCGGCGGCACACCGCGCGACGTGACGACGCAACCGGGCCATTACGCACGGCCCAAATTCTCGCCCGACGGCAGGACGATCGTGTTCGAAAAGGGGGAAGGCGGCAGCGTCACCTCCCCCGAATGGTCGGAGAACCCCGGCGTCTACCGCGTCGCGACGGCCGGCGGCGCCCCGGTGCGCATCGCCAAGGGCATGGCCGCGCCGCAGTTCGGCCCGGACAACGACCGCGTTTTCATGATCGGCCGGTCGGGGGGCAAACAGCAGCTGGTGTCCACCGATCTGTCGGGCGATGCCAGGCGCGTCCATGCCTCGGGGGAGCTTGCGACCGACTATGCGGTGTCGCCGACGGGCGACTACGTCGCGTTTCGCCAGAACTACGCCGCCTTCGTCACGCCGCTGATGCCTGGCGTCCAAGATTCGCCTGCCGACATGGATGCGAAGGCGCTGCCGGTCACGCGCGCCAGCGCAGGCGGGGCGGAATACATCCACTGGTCGACCGACGGATCGAAGCTGTACTGGTCGCTCGGCCCCACGCTCTACACCGCGGCGACGCCGGCGCTGTTCCGCACCGCGCCGGCTGACGACAGCGCACCGAAGTTCGTGCCGCCCACGACCGGGGTATCGCTGTCGATGCCGGTCACCGCCGCCAAGCCGACCGGCACCTATGCGCTGACCGGCGCGCGGATCGTCAGCATGGCGAACGACGCCGGCGGTATCATCGACGACGGGGTGATCGTCGTGGCGGGCGACCGCATCGCCGCGATCGGCCCGCGCGCCTCTACGCCGATCCCGGCGGGCGCCAAGACGATCGACGTGGCGGGGAAGACGATCATCCCCGGCCTGGTCGATGCCCACGCGCACGGGCCGCAGGGCGATGACGAGATCGTGCCGCAGCAGAACTGGTCCGCCATCCAGAACCTGGCGATGGGGACGACGACGATCCACGACCCGTCGAGTCAGGCGAGCGAGATCTTCACCGCGTCCGAACGCCAGCAGGCCGGCACCCTGCTCGCCCCACGCATCTTCTCGACCGGCGAGATCGTTTACGGCGCCAAGGCCGCGGGCATCTATGCGCAGATCGACAGCCTGGACGATGCGCTGTCTCACGTTCGCCGCCTGAAGTCGCAGGGCGGGCATTCGGTCAAGAACTACAACCAGCCGCGCCGCGAACAGCGCCAGCAGGTGGTCGAGGCGTCGCGCCGCGAGAACATGCTGGTCGTGGCGGAAGGCGGGTCGCTGTTCGGCATGGACATGACGATCATCGCCGACGGCAATTCGACCCTCGAACACAATATCCCGCTCGATATCTTCTACGAAGACGTGTTGAGCTTCTTCAGCCAGGCGACGACCAACTACACCCCGACCCTGGTTGTGAGCTATGGCGGTCTGGCGGGCGAGCCCTATTGGGATCAGGCCATCGACGTGTGGAAGCAGCCGCTGCTCCGGCATTCGCCGCCCGACCGCCTGACCGCCAAGCTGGTCCGGGTGACCAAGGCGCCCGAGGAGGATTTCGTCGACGACGACAATGCGCGCGAGGCGAACAAGCTTGCCAAGCGCGGGGTCAAGGTGTCGATCGGCGCGCATGGCCAGCAGGCGGGCATCGGTTCGCATTTCGAGCTGTGGAGCTTCGTGCGTGGCGGAATGACCCCGCTGGAGGCTCTGAAGGCGGGGACGATCGCGCCGGCGCAATCGTTGGGCATGGCCCGCGACATCGGCAGCCTAGAGGTCGGCAAGCTGGCCGACCTGGTCGTGCTGAACGCCGATCCGACGCAGGACATCCGTAATTCGGACAAGATCGCGCAGGTCATGCTCGGCGGGCGGCTGTACGATGCGATGACCATGAACGAAGTGTCGACCGGATCGGCAAAGCGCCTTCCCTATTGGTGGGAAAGCGGCAACCGCGCCGGTTCGTCGACACCTTCGGCTGCAACCGGGCACGGCGACGGCGATGGTCACGGAGGCTAATGCCCGGCTGAACGACGAAATCGCCCGCGTGGCTGCGGGCGATCGGTCGGCGTTGCGCCGCGTCTACGACGCGACGTCGGCGAAGCTGTTCGCGGTCTGCCTGCGCTTTTCGCCCGATCGCGAGACGGCGGAGGACGCGCTTCAGGAAACCTATGTCAAACTGTGGCGGCGCGCCGGCCGGTTCGACCCCGCCCGTGCCAGCGCGATCACGTGGCTGAGCCTGATCGCGCGCGGCACCGCGATCGACGGCGCGCGCACCGCCGGCCGCGTTGGCGCGCGGATATCCGCGGTTCGCGACGACATGCGATCGGAACCCGACGCGGTGACCGCCGCGGCGGGGCAGGAGGCGCTCGCCGATTGCCTCGACACGCTGGATGCCGATCCCCGGCGGTTCATCCTGGCGGCATTCTTCGACGGATATAGCTATGACGAGCTTGCACGTCAGGCGGCGGTGCCCCTCGGCACCATGAAGAGCCGTATTCGCCGCGCGCTGCAAGCGCTGAAGAGGTGCCTGGACGATGGCTGAGCTGGATGACGAAACCGACCTGCAGGCCGCCGAGCTCGCGCTCGGGCTGCTGACAGGGGAGGATCGCGCCGCCGCGCTGCGTCGGACCGTCGCCGAACCCGCGTTCGCCGACGCGGTCGAGGCCTGGCAGTTGCGCATGGCACCGCTGCTCGACGGCATCGCGCCGGTGACCGCTCCCGCAGGCGCCTGGGGCGGCATC
>DASTEN010000145.1:0-2158 GCA_035709645.1 Sphingomonas sp. | reverse complement strand
CGCGGCACATCAGATTGTCGGGGTTGAACGCCTCCGCCCCGTCGTCGCTGCGCAGGTCGGGCGGCGTGTTTGGGAACAGCGCGATGCACGGGATGCCCAGCGCCGATGCCTCCTTCGCCCGTTCGGCGATCTTCCGCAGCGACCAGCGCGAGACGCCCGGCAGACTGGCGATCGGCTCCTCGTCCGCCCCCTCGGTCACGAACAGCGGCCAGATAAGGTCGGCCGGGGTCAGCACGGTTTCGGCATGAAGGCGACGGCTCCAGGCCGAGGCACGGGTGCGGCGCATACGCAGCGCGGGATAATGGGACATGGCCGTCAGCTTTGCGCCATCGCCCGACCGGCATCAAGCGTTACGCACCCGAAACCGGGTCCGAAGCGTTGCAGCGCATCATGACCCGATTTCAGTCCGCCGCCCTGATCGTCAACGCAAGATCCCGTCGCGGCCAGAAGCTGTTCGAAACGGCCTGTCAGGCCCTGGAGTCCGTCGACTTCCCGGTCGACGCCCATGCGGTCGAGGATCCTAAGAACCTGGAACAGACGGTCGAGCGCGCATTGGCGAAGAAGCCGGAACTGGTCATTTTCGGCGGCGGGGACGGGACGATCAGCGGGCTGGTCGACCTGCTGGTCGGCAAGGATGTCGTGTTGGGCGTGCTGCCGCTCGGGACCGCGAACAGCTTTTGCCGCACGTTGGGCATTCCGCTCGACATCGCCTCGGCGGTGCGTGTGCTGAGCGAAGGGCGGCCGAGACGGATCGACCTGGGGATGATCGACGACGACTATTTCGCCAACGCCGCGACGATGGGGATCGCGCCGAAGATCGCGGAAACGGTGCCGCATGATCTGAAGAAGTGGCTCGGGCGCGCAGGGTATCTCAGCTGGGCGGCGCTCCAATATGCCAAATTCCGCCCCTTCCCGATCACGGTCGACGATGGCGGCGGCCATCCGCGGGTGATGCGCGCGGTCGAGGTGCGGATCGCCAACGGCCGCTTCCATGGCGGACAGGAGATGATGGAGGACGCCGCGATCGACAACGGCGAGATCGTGGTCGAGGTCGTCCGCGGCCACCTGCGCAGCCGGCTGATCTACAATTGGGTGGCGAACGTCCTGCGGCTGCCGCAGCGGCGCGAAAAGGTCACGGTCTTCCGCGGGCAATCGATCCGCATCGACAGCGACAAGCCGCGGCCGATCTCGATCGACGGCGAAGTTCTGGCGAAGACGCCGGTCACGGCAAAGGTCGCCGCCGGTATCATCGAGGTGATGGCGCCGGCGTAGCCGCTGCCCCAAACCCGTTCGTGCTGGGAAAGACGTTCAACCTGTCGGATGCAGTCGCCCGGCCGGCTCGGCGTCCGCGTGACTTCGCTCCTCGCACCCCTCCGCCTCCGGCATCAGCAACGCACCGCGCCGCCAATGGCCGTACCGATAATAGGCGACCGCCATCACCAGATTGGCCGCCGATCCCACGGGAAAGCTCCACCACAGCGCGTCAGCGCCCCATGTCGGCAGGAAAAGGGCCGCAAATCCGAGACGTACCGGGTACATCGACACGAACAGCATGACGAGCGGGGCGACCACCGCGCCGTTCGCGCGGACCGTCGAGAACAACACCATCGTCGCGCCGAACAGGATGAAACCCCAGGCCGCAACCAGTTGGATATGTTCAGCGATCGGCATCGCCGCGCTGCCCTGCCCCAGGAACAGCCCCAGCACCGCTTGGTCGAATACCGTCGTCACCGCCACCATGACGCCGGTCAGCACCAGGTTCGTCAGCAGACCCGCACGCGTGATCCGACCGACCCGGTCCCACCGCCCCGCCCCGATGTTCTGCGCCGCCATCGCACTGACTGCGGCACCGATCGCCAGCGCCGGCATCTGGATATAGGTCCAAAGCTGCTGCGCGACGCCATAGGCGGCGACGGTATCGACGCCCTGCCGGTTGACGAGCCCCGCCATTGCCAGACCCGCCGACGACATGACCAGCATCTGCGCGCCCATCGGCAGCCCCTTGGCGGTTATGGTGTGCACCAGCGGCCCATGCGGCCTGAGATAGCCGAGCTCCGCCCCCCGCAGCCGCAACGGCAGGTCGCGGGCATAGACATAGGCAACCAGCGCCAGCAGCGAGACATGGGTCGCGATCAGCGTCGCGGTCGCCGATCCGGCG
>DASTEN010000144.1:0-5479 GCA_035709645.1 Sphingomonas sp. | reverse complement strand
GGATCGACGCCATCCTTGCCGATCACCACCGGCACGCCGACGTACAGGTCGTCGACGCCGTACTGGCCGGTCAGGTGCGCGGCCGCCGGCAGGATGCGCTTCTGGTCGTAGAGATAGGCTTCGGCCATCGCGATGCCGCTGGTGGCGGGGGCGTAATAGGCCGAGCCGGTCTTCAGCAGCGCGACGATCTCGCCGCCGCCGCCGCGGGTGCGCTTGATGATCTCGTCGACGCGCTCCTTGGTCGACATGCCCATTTCGATCAGGTCGCTGACCGGAATGCCGCTGACGGTCGAATATTCGAGCACCGGGACCATCGTGTCGCCGTGCCCGCCCAGCACGAAGGTGTTGATGTCCTTCACCGACACCTTGAATTCGTCCGCCAGGAAATGACTGAAGCGCGCCGAGTCCAGCACCCCGGCCATGCCGACGACCTTCTGGTGCGGCAGGCCTGAGAATTCGCGCAGCGCCCAGACCATCGCGTCGAGCGGATTGGTGATGCAGATGACGAACGCGTCGGGGGCGTGCTCCGCAATGCCCTCGCCGACCGCCTTCATCACCTTCAGGTTGATGCCGAGCAGGTCGTCGCGGCTCATGCCCGGCTTGCGGGCGACACCGGCGGTCACGATGATGACGTCGGCGCCGGCGATATCCTTGTAATCGTTCGAGCCGATGATGGTGGCATCGAAGCCTTCGACCGGGCCGCACTGCGACAGGTCGAGCGCCTTGCCCTGCGGAACACCCTCGACGACGTCGAACAGGACGATATCGCCCAACCCCTTCAACGCGGCCAGGTGCGCGAGCGTGCCGCCGATATTCCCGGCGCCGATCAGCGCGATCTTCTTGCGAGCCAAAATCGTCTCTCCCTTCGCGTATAAGAGCATCGGGCGCGCCCGAAAACCAACGACAGACGCGCGAAAGTCGGACCGGGCCATAGGCCGATCCCACGCGTGCGGCAACCCGTAAAACAGAGGGGTTAAGGAGTTAAAATGATAATCGCTCGCAGTATCGTTAAGGCGGTCCGAAGCATCTCGAGCGGTGCAACCACCGCATTTTCCGGCTGTTAACGCTGTCGCGGTACCACGCGATCCATGACACGGAATGCGATTGCCGGCTCCGCCCGATCCCTGATCGCGCTCGATCTAACACGCTTCGCCTGCGCGATGGCGGTCGTGGCGTTTCATATTGTCGGCTGGATACCTGCACTGCTGGCCGACACCGGCCCCGCAACCGCACCTCTGCGGGCGGGCTGGATCGGGGTCGAGCTATTCTTCGTCCTGTCGGGCGTCGTCATCGCCTGGTCCGCCGAAGGATCGTCGCCACTGCGCTTCCTCGGTCGTCGCGCGCTGCGGCTGCTGCCCGCGGCCTGGGTCTGCACCACGATCACGGCGGTGGTGCTGCTGCTCCACGGGACCGCCGCCAGCGAGGTCGCGATGCGGTGGCGCAACAGCATGATGTTCGCGCCGGTCGGGTTGCCGATCGACGGCAGCTATTGGACGCTGGCGATCGAGGTGAACTTCTATCTGCTGATCGCGCTGTCACTGCGCGGGGCGGCGACGCTCGACCGGATCGAGCGGGTTGCGGTCGCGCTCGGCTGCGCAAGTCTGACGTGGTGGATCGTCGACACGGCATTCGACCTGTTGCCGATGCAGATGCGGCTGATCCAGCTGACCCTGTTGCCCTATGGTGCGTTCTTCGCGCTCGGGATGCTGATCCGCGTGTCGCAGCGGCGTGGTGCGGACCTGCCGCGCACGCTGATGATGATCGCGCTCGCCGGCGCCTGCGTGTGCGAAATCCGCGCCCATGCCGCCGAATTCGCCGCCGGCGGCGGGATGCTGGGCTGGGCTCTCGCGGTATTCGCCGCCGGGCTGCTGCCGGTTCTGTTCGCCGAGCGGATGCAGCCCTGGCTGGCCGCGCGCGTGCCGTCGCGAACCGCCGTCACCCTGGGTCTGATGACCTATCCGCTCTATCTGCTGCATCAGGAAATCGGGCGCACGGCCGCGCAGTGGTCGGACGGCGCAAGCGTCAGCCGCGTGGCCGCCGTGGGCGGGGCCCTGCTTCTCAGCCTCGTCCTGGCCTGGGCCATCGCTACGCGCGTCGAGCCGGCGATGCGCCGCTGGCTGTCCGCGACGGTCAGTCGACGCCGTGCCCCAGCGCCAGATACTCTTCCGAGCGCATTTCCATCAGCCGGCTAGCCGTCCGCTCGAATTCGAACGCGCCGTCGCCCGCGACATAAAGGTCGTGGGGTTCGGCATCCGCGGTCGCGAGCAGTTTCACCTTATGCTCGTACAACGCGTCGATCAGCGTCACGAAGCGGGCGGCCTCGTTCCGGTTGTCGGGCCCCATCCTGGGAATGCCGACGATGATGACGGTGTGGAAATGCCGGGCGATGGCCAGATAATCGGGTACGCCTCGCGGTTCGCCGCACAGTCGCTTGAAGCTGAAGACGCCGACGCCCTTCAGGCTTTTGGGCACGTGCAGCGTACGCCCGCCGGGAATGGCCAGATCTTCGCTCGGCACATGGTCGCGATCGGCGGGATCGAAGTCGGTCAGGCGGAAGAAGGCGTCCGTCACCGCCTGGGTCGCCGCAGCGCCGGTCGGCACATGCCACGTCTCGCCGCCACCCAGCCGGTCGAGGCGATAATCGGTCGGGCCGTTCAGCGCGACGACGTCCATCTTCCGTTCGATCAGCGCGATGAACGGCAGGAACAGATGACGGTTGAGCCCGTCCTTGTAGAGGTCACCGGGCACGCGATTCGACGTCGCGACGATCGTCACGCCATGGTCGAACAGGCCGGTGAACAGGCGGCTGAGGATGGCCGCGTCGGCCATGTTGGTGACGACCAATTCGTCGAACGCAAGCACACGGACATCGGCGGCGAGCGCAGCGGCGACGGGCGGGATCGGGTCGCCGGCCTCCTTCTCGCGCTCGCGACGCAGGCGGTCGTGCACCTCGGCCATGAATTCGTGGAAGTGGACCCGGCGCTTCTGTTCGATGTCCAGGCAGCTGTGGAACAGGTCCATCAGCATCGATTTGCCGCGTCCTACCCCGCCCCATAGGTACAGGCCCCGCGGCGCCTCCGGCGCCCGCCCGAACAGGCGACCGATCAGGCCGGGCTTTTCCCGGGTTTCGAGCGCGGTCGCGAGCGCGGCGAGACGGCGGGCCGCGTCTTCCTGCGCGGGGTCTGGGCGTAGCTCACCACCGGCGACCAGCGCTTCGTAGCGAGCGAGGACGTTGGGCATCAGTCAGCAGCTCGCATGAGACACGAAGAAGGGCGGCACTTCGACAAGCTCAGTGCGAACGGATTTGGGGAGCGAAACATCCTCCCCCCGCCTACGAGCGAAGGACCGATCCCCTCCCCGTTCGTGCTGAGCTTGTCGAAGCACCGTCCTTCTTCAGCCACCATGCCAGCGGCCGAAAACCGGTGCTTCGACCTCGCTCGGCACGAACGGATAAAGAGGCGAGGGATCAGATGATCCGCTCGGCTTCCATCTTCTTGATCTCCGCGATCGCCTTTGCGGGCGACAGCCCCTTCGGGCAGGCATTCGCGCAGTTCATGATCGTGTGGCAGCGGTACAGGCGGAACGGATCCTCCAGCGCGTCCAGACGCTCGCCGGTCATCTCGTCACGGCTGTCGGCCAGCCAGCGATAGGCCTGAAGCAGGATCGCCGGCCCCAGAAACTTGTCGCTGTTCCACCAATAGCTGGGGCAGCTGGTCGAACAGCAGGCGCACAGGATGCATTCGTACAGCCCGTCCAGCTTTTCGCGCTGTTCGGGCGACTGGAGCCGCTCCTTGCCGGCCGGTGCCGGAGTGACCGTCTGCAACCACGGCTTGATCGACGCATATTGCGCGTAGAAGTGCGTGAAGTCGGGAACCAGGTCCTTGATCACGTCCATCGCCGGCAGCGGCGTGATGCGGATTTCGCCCTTGATGTCCTCGATCGCGGTCGTGCAGGCAAGACCGTTCTTGCCGCCGAGATTCATCGAACACGATCCGCAGATGCCCTCGCGGCACGACCGGCGGAAGGTCAGCGACGGGTCCTGCTCCGCCTTTATCTTGATGAGCGCGTCGAGAACCATCGGACCGCAGTCGTCGAGGTCGATCTCAAAGGTGTCGTAGCGGGGGTTTTCACCCGAATCCGGGTCGTAGCGATAGATTTTGAACGATTTCACGCGCGTCGCACCGGCCGGCGCTTTGTGCACGCGGCCCTTGCCCGTGATCTTGCTGTTCTTCGGCAGGGTGAACTCGGCCATCGCTTGTATCCGTCCTTACTCTTGCGAGGCGCGATAGCGGGTGATGCGCGCGGGCTCAACCGTCACGCGCATCACCGTATGCGAAATCACGCCGCGATCGCGTCGTCCTCGCGCCCGCTCCATTCGATGTTGCGGGTCAGATACATGATGCTTGCCAGCGCTGCGAACAACAGGATCGAGCCGATCAGCAGCGAAAATTCTTCAAGGCTCAGCAGGACATAGAGGACGCCGTAGAGCGCGGCGAGCAGGCCAGCGATGAACCCCGCCCGCCGACGGCTGCCGAGGACCGCGGCGGAATAGGCTGTCAGCAATCCGACGATCGCCCCGCCGGCGATCAGATAGGCCGCAGCGAAGCCGACAACCTCGGCAAAGGCCAGCAGCATGACGAAGAACAGGACCAAGCCTGCGCCGACCAGCAGATATTCGATTGCCGACACGCGGATGCCGCCGACCACATCGAACATCAGGAATGCCAGAAACGTGAAGCCGATGAACAGGAAGCCGTATTTCACGCTGCGATTGACCTGCGCGTAGAGGTCGATCGGCGAGATCAGCGTGACGGCCGCCTGATGGGCGCCCGGTGTGGCGTCGCCGGCGTCCGGCACGGTCGTGGTCGGCGTCGTCGCGGAGGCAGGCGGCGCATCCGCGACCAGGGCCCTGCCGAGCGCGAGGTTGCCGACCCGCCAGCGGGCGACGAAGCCATCCGCGCCGATCCGATGCTGCGCCGGCAGGAACCCACCCTGAAAGCTGGGGTGCGCCCATGGCGACGTGACCGTCCAGCGCGTGTCGCCCGCCTGCGGGGTCAGCGCGAGGCTGGCGTTGCCGCGAAAGTCGAAGGCGAAGCGTGCCGCGATCGGCCGTGTGCGCAGCATCGACGCATCGAACGCCGCGACGAACCCCGCGCCATCGGTTTCCGCCAGCCCCTTTCCGGGTTGCAGCGGTATGCGGACCGCATCGACGCTTACGACCGGCGGCGCGCCGTACAGGCCGCGCGCGTCGCTGAGGCCGAAGCGCAGCTCGGCCCGGTCGAGCGCGAGCGAGTCGATGCTGGTACGATACCGCGTCAGATCGCGCGGCAGGGTGAAGCGCGCGGTCCCTTGCGTCTTCGCCGAATAGACCACCGCTTCGTAGATCGACCGGCGCCGCTGTTCGGGCGTCAGAGCCGTCGTGATGTCGGCGATGTCCGGGGCGATGTGCAGTTCGCGCCAGGCCGGCGCGACGCGAGTG
>DASTEN010000143.1:0-3398 GCA_035709645.1 Sphingomonas sp. | reverse complement strand
CGTGCTCCCGCGCAGGGGAACCCCACAAAGTATTACTTTGTGGGGACCCCGGAGGCGGGAGCCTAGCGCCGCATGCGACGCGCCAGGAATCGCTGGGCTCCCGCCTGCGCGGGAGGACGACACTTATCCGGCCGCTCTCGCCGCGTCGCTCGCCAGCCTGTCGACGCGTTCGTTGTCGGGATGGCCGGCGTGGCCCTTCACCCACACCCATTCGATCCGGTGCGGTTCGGCCGCGGCCAGCAGCGCCTGCCACAGCTCGGCATTCTTCACCGGCTTGCGATCGGCGGTCTTCCAGCCGTTGCGACGCCAGCCGTGGATCCACTTGGTCAGCCCGTCCAGCACATAGCGGCTGTCGGTCGACAGCTTCACCCGGCACGGCTGCTTCAGCGCCGACAGCGCGCGGATCGCGGCCATCAATTCCATGCGGTTGTTGGTCGTCGGATTCTCGGCGCCCGACATCTCCTTCTCCCTCGCGCCGAACCGCAACAGCGCGCCCCAGCCGCCGGGGCCGGGGTTGCCCTTGCACGCGCCGTCGGTGGCGATTTCGACATAAGGCAATTCCGGGGGGAGGTCGGTGGTCATCGTCGGGTTTCGTACCATTCGAGGCGGCGGAGATAGGCGAGCGGATCCTTGCGCGTCACCAGGGCGTCGGCGGGAGTGTTCAGCCAGTCCCACGCCCGGCTGAGGAAGAACCGCAGGCAGGCGCCGCGCGCGAGGAGGGGGAGGGCGTCGCGTTCGTCGGCCGAGAGCGGGCGGACGGCGTCATACCCGGCATACAGCGCGTCGCCGACGGCCGGATCGGTCGGATCGCCCTGGCCGTCGAACGCCCAGGCCGAATGCATGATCGCCAGGTCGTACGCGCGGATATCGGTCGCGGCGAAGTAGAAATCGATCAGTCCGGTCACCCGGTCGCCCAGCATCAGGACGTTGTCGGGAAACAGGTCGGCATGGATCGCGCCGGCCGGCAGATGGCGGGGCCAGTCGGCCTCCACCGCGGTCAGCGCCGCGTCGATACGGGCGAACAGGCCCGCCTGGATGGTATCGAGGCTGTCGCCGCACCGCTCCAGCAACGGACGCCACTGCGCGATGCCCATCGAATTCACGCGGGTTTGGGTGAAGTCTTCCAGCGCCAGGTGCATGCGCGCCATCGCCGCGCCGGCCGCGCGGGCCTGTGAGACGGTGGGGTGCGACACCGACACGCCGGGCAGGAAGCGGATCAGGCACGCCTGCCGGCCCGCCAGTTCCTGGATGGCGGTGCCCGATCGGTCGGGGATCGCGGGTGGGACCGGCAGGCCCTTGGCCGCCAGATGATCGAGCAGCGCCATGAAGTACGGCAGGTCGGCGGCCGCGACACGTTTTTCGTAGAGCGTCAGGATGAAGCGGTCGCGGGTGGTGTCGACCAGGTAGTTGGAGTTCTCGACCCCCTCGGCGATGCCCTTGGCCGACACGAGATCGCCGACGTCGTAGCGGGCGAGAAAGGCCGACAGCGTTTCGGACGAGACGTGCGTGTAGACGGCCATATCCTGTCCTTCGTCATTCCCGCGAAGGCGGGAATCCATAGTCGCTGGTGGACGTGAGTCTCACGGCGTTCAGCCAGAAGTGATCCCCGCCTTCGCGGGGATGACGGCGGGTGGGAGTCAGGCCGCCTGCAATTCCTTCGGCAGCTTGAAGGCGATCGATTCGCGGGTCGTCTCTTCCTCGCGCTCATGCACCTCGTAGCGCGTGCTCAGCAGCGTCACGAGTTCGCGGATCAGCACTTCGGGGGCCGAGGCACCCGCGGTCAGCCCCAGCGTCCCCACGCCGTCGAGCCACGCCCAGTCGAGGTCGGCGGCGCGTTGAATCAGATGCGCGTTCACGCCTTCGCGCTTCGCCACTTCGACCAGGCGCAGCGAATTCGACGAATTGGGTGCGCCGATGACCAGCATCAGGTCGCACTGGCCGGCGATCGCCTTCACCGCTGCCTGGCGGTTCGAGGTCGCATAGCAGATGTCGTCGGCTTTCGGCGCGACGATCGCGGGGAAGCGGCGCTGGAGGATGCCCATGATCGCGGCGGTATCGTCGACCGACAGCGTGGTCTGCGTCAGGAAGGCGAGGTTGTCGGGGTCGGCGGGGGTGAAGGCTTCCGCATCCTCTTCCGTCTCGATCAGAGTCATGTTGCCCTCGGGCACCTGCCCGAAAGTGCCGATGACTTCGGGGTGGCCGGCATGGCCGACGAACAGGATGTGGCGGCCGGCGGCGACCAGGCGTTCGGCCTGGCGATGGACCTTGCTGACCAGCGGGCACGTCGCATCGAGGTAGCTGAGGCCCCGCGACTCCGCCTTTGCCGGCACCGCCTTGGGCACGCCGTGCGCGGAAAAGACGACCGGCACGCCATCGGGCACGTCGTCCAGCGTTTCGACGAACACCGCGCCCTTGGCCTTCAGCGTATCGACGACGAACTTGTTGTGGACGATCTCGTGCCGGACATAGACCGGCGCGCCGTAGCGTTCGATCGCGAGTTCGACGATCTGGATCGCGCGGTCGACCCCGGCGCAGAAACCGCGCGGCGCGGCGATGAGGAGGTCGAGGACGGGCTTGGGGGCTTCGGTCATCACGCCTGTGCCACTACGCGATTGTGCGGGCGCGCGGAAGTACACCTGTGCTTGCACGGCACGAAGCCGCTTGGTAGCGCGGGGGCGGCGTTTCGAAAGGTTCCCCCGCGTTGATCTCCCGTAAGCTCGTCGTACTCGCGACCCTCGCCCTCGTCGGCACCTCGGCCTGTTCGCGCAAAGGCGAGATCGACGCATCGGGCGGCATCACCGCCGTGCGCACCGTCTGCCCGATCGTCGCGGTGCCCGCCGGGACCGGCGACATCACGCTGTTCACCTCGCCCACCGACCGCACCCAGGACGCGATCGACGTCACCGCGTCGATCACCAACGTCCGCGCGACGTGCACCGACAGCGGCGATCCGATCGTCAGCCAGATCACCTTCGACGTGGTCGGCCGCCGGACCGACACGTCCGCGTCGCGCGACGTGACGCTCCCTTATTTCACGACCGTGCTGCAGGGCGGAACCGTGGTCGTCGCCAAGCGCGTCGGCCAGGCGACGCTCAGCTTCGCCGCGGGCCAGGCGCGCGCGCAGGCGACCGGTACCGGCACCGCCTACGTCACCCGTGCCGCCGCGACCCTGCCCGACGACGTCCGCCGCCAGATCACGCGCGAGCGCAAGGCGGGCCAGGACGATGCCGCGATCGACCCGCTGGCCGATCCCGCGGTCCGCACCGCGGTCGCCAAGGCGACGTTCGAGGCGCTGGTCGGCTTCCAGCTGACCGACGAGCAGCTGAAGTACAACGTCACGCGGTAAGGGGCCCGCTGCTCCGGCGGCGGGACGTGTAAGGATTCTACAGTCTGCGCCG
>DASTEN010000142.1:0-5016 GCA_035709645.1 Sphingomonas sp. | reverse complement strand
CGTCCCCCGGCAGTTGCGCGACGATCGTACCAACCGCCCCGCGGGCGCCCAGGTGGGCGAAGGATAGGGGCCCCAGCCGCTCGAACAGCTCGACCGCGCCGGCGAAGACGCCATCGTCCGACGCGACCAGGTGTTCGGGGCGGACGCCCAACGTCACCGCGGCGCCCGGCTGTCCCCGGACGGCGGTCGCCACCGCAGGACCGTCCTGCAGTCGCACCGTGCTGCCGTCGTCGGCCAGTACGCCGGGGATCAGGTTCATGCTGGGGGACCCGATCGCGCGCGCGACCGCCAGGTTCGCCGGGGCATCGTAGAGATCGATCGGCGCTCCGACCTGCTGCACCTGCCCGCCGTGCATCACGACGATGCGGTTGGCCAGCGTCATCGCCTCCAGCTGGTCGTGCGTCACATAGATCATCGTCGTCTTCAGCCGGTCGTGCAGCCGCGCGAATTCATGCCGCATCCGCACGCGCAGTTCGGCATCCAGGTTGGACAGCGGCTCGTCCAACAGCAGCACGCCGGGTTCGCGGATGATCGCGCGGGCGATCGACACGCGCTGGCGTTGCCCACCCGACAGTTCGGCCGGGCGGCGGCCGAGCAGGTCGGTCAGGTCGAGCGTCGCCGCGATCTCCGCCACGCGCGCCGCGATCGCGGCCTTGGGACGACCGGCGATCCGCAGGGGATAGCCGATGTTTCCAGCGACGGTCAGGTGCGGATAGAGCGCGTAGGATTGGAACACCATCGCGACGCCGCGCTCCGCCGGCGGCGCGTCGGTGACGTCGCGCCCGCCGATCGTCACCCGCCCGCCGGTTTCGGTTTCGAGTCCCGCGATCAGCCGCAGCAGCGTCGACTTGCCGCAACCCGACGGCCCGACGATGACGACGAACTCGCCGTCGGCGATGCTGACGTCGGTCGGCGCCAACGCGACCGCGGAGCCAAAGCGCTTCTCGAGACCCTCGACGGTGACACTTGCCATGTCCGCAAGACTTTAGGGTCCGAACCGGCGATCTGGCAACACCGTCGTCCGGCGACGGACCTCCGCGGGGCTGTCGGGCTTGGCATATGGCGCCCCTTGCAGGAAGGTTGCCGGGCGGTTGCGCGCCACCGGACGCGCAATCCCCCCGGCCGGGGGGACCGGGGGGACGCGGACGGCTGGGGTAGCGACGGTCGGGATGGTCCGTCCCCGTCAGCCGGCTCGTGTATCCTCCCCAGGGGGCAATCGGGGAGGAGGGGATGCGGGCGGTCGGCGCCGCCCGAAGCTCTATCGCGCCAGCCCGATGGTCGCGCGTCCGGTGTAGCCGGCCGCGACCGACCCGCTGAGGGCGGGCGTCTGCTGCGCGATCTGCGCGGCGCTGTTGTCCGCGAACACGGTGTCGCTGGCGATCGAGATCCGCGCGAAGTTGGTCGAGCCGTTGGTATAGGTGCCCGCCGCGCCCGAATAGACCTCGGCGCAGGCCGCGGCCGGCAGTGCCAATTGGCCGACGAGGCTCGCGAAACGGCCGCTGGTGGCGACTGTCGTCGACGAGAAGACCTCCAGATGGATATGCGGATAGCGACCCGAATAGCAGCCGGGGAAGATCGTCGTGAACGTCACTTCGCCGTTGGCATCGGTCACCAGCGCGCCGCGCAGCCAGCTGGCGGTCGGGACGTCGTACAGCGAATAGCGCCCGGTCGCGTCGCAGTGCCAGATGTAGACCAGATAGCCGGCGAGCGCCGCGCAGGCGGCGTTCACGTTCACGACCTTCAGCGTCAGGGTCAGCGGTACGCCCGCGGCGGTCGCGCTCTGGCCGCTGATGAAGCTCGGGCGGAGGTCGCTGCGGATCACGCCGGTCGATGTCAGGACATTGCTGGTCGGTCCGCTCGACGTGTTCGTGCCGTCGGCCGGGTAGGGGCCGTTCGTCTCGGTCGGGTCGGCGACGCAGACGCTGCCGGTCGATGTGGCCGTCGCGGTGGGCGAAGGCGTGGGCGTCCTCGTGGCCGATGGCGTCGGCGTCGGTGTGGCCGTCGACGTGGCGGTCGTCGACACCGTGCCCGCACTGCCATCGCCGCCGCAGCCCGCGACCAGCGCCGCGGTACCGACGCCGGCGAACAGGCGCAGCGCCCGGCGGCGGTCGGCCAGCGCGGCCATCGTCTTCAGGTCATGGGCCAGGCCCAGGTCGTGGTCTTCGATATCGTGCGCCGCATGGATCACGATGGCATCTCCCGTCTGCTCTGTCGGGAGGATTAGGCGGCGCATCATGCCGCGATATTTCGCTGCATCGCAGCGACGTTGCGATGCGTTACGCCAGCGGCAACGTTACCGACACGCAGCCCCCGCCGCCCGGCGCCGTGCCCAACGTCACGCTGCCCCCATGCGCTTCGGCGATCGATCGGACGATGGCGAGGCCCAGACCGGTGCCGCCGGTCGCCCGGCTGCGCGACGGATCGCCGCGGACGAAGGGTTCGAACAGGCGGTCGCCAAGCCTCGGATCGAAACCGGCGCCCCGATCGGTGACGGTCACGCACACCGCGTGGTCGTCGCGCGTCCATGCCACGTCGGCGGCATCGCCATAGCGCAGGGCGTTGTCGACCAGATTGGCGAACAGTCGCCGCAGCGCCGCCGCATCGCCGCGCACGACCGCGCGCTCGCCGGGCTGCACCGTGACCGGTTGGCCGGCGACGGACAGATCGTCGACCAGTGCGTCCAGTACGCTGCCCAGGTCGATGCGCGCGGTTACGCCCATCCGCTCGTCACGGGCGAAGCGGAGGACGTCGCCCAGCATCGCGCGCATCTCGTCAAGGTCGGCCGACGCCCGCATTCGCGCAGCTTCGGGCAGTTGTTCGACCCAGAACGCGATGCGCGACAACGGCGTGCCGAGATCGTGCGCGATCGCCGCCAGCATCGCCATGCGGCTTTCGGCGTGCCGCGCGAGCCGCCCGTGCATCGCGGACAGGGCCTCCCCCAATTCCCGCACCTCGCGCGGGCCGCGGGTCGGCACCACGATGCCCCGCCCGACACGTCCATCCGCCGCCGCCTGCGCCAGCTGTCGCAGAGGACGGGTAATCGCCCGCGCGATGAGCCAGGCGACGATCCCGAGCACGACGCAGGCGATGGCCATCGCCTGCAACGTCCACCAGTGCCAGCGCGAGAACAGCCGGGGCGGCCGGGTCGACAGGACGCGCCACCCCCCGTCCCGGCGCACGGCGGCGGAGAAGGGGCCGCGCACCGCAAAGGGATCGCGCTGGATCTGAAACGCCACGATGCGCACCGATGTCTGCGGCACTCGCAACATCTGCGCCAGGACCACCTCCGCCATCGGCAGTCGGTCGGCGTGCGGCGGTAGGCCCGACCAGCGTGCCCCGGTGGTCAGCGTCATCGGTTGATCGGACTGCGGCGGCGCCGCACCGATGCGCAGTGCGGTCGCGACCGTTTCCAGTCGCACCGGCGCCGGGCGGGGCGGGGGGCCGCGAAACGTGACCGCGAACAGCAGGATCGCGGTCAGGACGACCGATACGATCGTGAGCGCAAAGATCGGCAGCGCGATCGACACACGGCGCAACCGGCCTGTGGGCGCGGCCGTCATGCGCGGGTCACGTCGGCGTTGAAGAGATAGCCTTCGTTGCGGATCGTGCGGATCAACTCCTCGGCATCCGATCGCGCCAGCTTTTTTCGCAGCCGGCTCATCTGCACGTCGATCGCGCGGTCGAAATGCTCGGCATTCACGCCACGCGACAGGTCGAGCAGCTGGTCGCGGCTCAGCACGCGGCGCGGGTGCTCGACCAGCGCCAGCAACAGCCGGAACTCGCCGTCCGACAGGTTGATGACGACATCTTCCGGATCGAAGAGCTGGCGCCCCACCGGATCGAGCCGCCAGCCGCCGAAGCGATAATAATCGCGGACAGGCAGGATCGCGCCGGGGGCTGCCGCCTCGCCACCGCTTGCCCGGCGGAGCACGGAGCGGATCCGCGCGAGCAGTTCGCGGGGGTTGGCGGGCTTGGCGATGTAATCGTCGGCGCCCATCTCCAGCCCGACGATCTTGTCGACCTCGGTGCCGATCACCGACAGCATGATGACCGCCGGACCATTTTGCCGGTCGAGCGTGCGCAGCACCGACAGCCCGTCCTCGCCCGGCATCATCAGGTCCAGCACGACCAGATCGTACCGCGCCGCAGCCAGCGCCGCGCGCATGTCGACGGCGTCGGCAGCGGTATCGACCAGATAGCCGTGCCGTTCCAGAAATCCCGCGGTCAGTTCGCGGATTCCGGGGTCGTCGTCGACGATCAGCAGGCGGGTGGCGAGGTCCACGGGGCGTTCCGTTCGGGTCATCAGCATGGTTGCCGGAATGGCGTTCCTGCGTATCCGCGACGTTGCGGCGCTGCAATCTGACGTAATCTGGCGAAGCGTTGCAAATCGGTCACAGCACGGACGAGCGGGGGGGCGAAGGGACCGGAGCCGGGCGCTGGCGCGTCAGACGGGTCGCAACGTCCTGCAATGCGCGGGCAAAGTTCCGACCCTAGCCGGGATGGACGCAAAATCTCTGGAGGCGATCATGTTCACCTGGCTGTTATCCGCGCTGTTGGCGCAAACCCTCTACGGTCCCACCGCACCGCCCCCACCGCCATCGGCGACGACGGCGGGCGAGCCGACCGATGCGCCGCCATCGAGTGCGGCTGCGGTGTTTCGCGCCAACGGCATGACCGATGCGGGGTTGGCGGCGCTCCGGTCCATTCCCGAACCGGGGATTGCCCGCGGGGCGACGCGGGCGGCGCAATGCACGGTCGAGCAGTTGGGTGCGCAGCTTCCCTTGCCCTTGGGCGACCTGGCGGCGGCGCTGCGCGAACGGGACGCCACCGCCGCGGCGCAGGCGTCCGAACAGACCGAGTATCTGGTGGCTGCGCTTCGCGTACTGCAACCGTCCGACCAGCGCGTGTTGCTGAGCGTGCTGGGCACGAACGGCGCGATCCTGGGCGGTGCCGCCCCACCCCGTCCGCCCGTCGCCCGTGCCGACGATAGCGCACTGTCGCGCCGCGGTCGGGGCG
>DASTEN010000141.1:0-8524 GCA_035709645.1 Sphingomonas sp. | reverse complement strand
CCACAAGGAAGCCCGCGGTATCGTCTCGGCTTCGGTCGAACCGCGCGTCGGGCCCAGCTTCTCGGTGCCGATCGCGTGGAAGATTCAGGGTCGCGCGGGCGGCGAGGACATCGCCGATCCGGTGCGCGGCGTCGCCAATTCCGGCGGGCTCGACGGCGAACGGCGCGGCTGGCACCTGCCAGGCTTCGACGATCGGACGTGGGCGGCATCCGTTCCGGCCGCGCCAGGCACGACCTGGTACCGCAGCAGCTTCGACCTCGCGGTGCCGAAAGGGCAGGACGCGACGATCGGTCTCGCCTTCGGCGACACGACCAAGCCCCGCTCGCCCGGCCGCTACCGCGTGCTGATGTTCGTCAACGGCTGGAACATGGGCCAGTTCATCGCGAACATCGGCCCGCAGCGCACCTTCCCGGTGCCCGAGGGCATATTGAACCACCGCGGACGCAACACGGTCGCGCTGGCGGTCACGTCCGACGGCGCGCCCGAGAACGCGCTTGAAGAGGTGAAGCTCGTCACGCTGCGCAACGTCCGCGGCGGGCTGCCCGTCGCGCCGGTCAAGGCGCCTGCGACCCCGGCGGAGCTGAAATGATCCTCGATCGGCGCGGCTTCACCGTCGGCGCAGGTGCGCTGGGCGTGGCGACCGTCGCCGCCCCGGCCCCCGCGGCGGCGCGCCGCGCCCGCTATCTGCTCGGCGCCGACGTGTCCTGGGTGCCGGAAGACGAAGCCGCCGGCGCGACCTATTTCCAGGACGGCGTACAACGCGACCCGCTGGCGATCCTGAAGGATGCGGGGTTCGACGCGCTGAAGCTGCGCACCTTCGTCGACCCCGCCAACGGCTATGCCCGTGGACGCGGGGCGGCGTGGTGCGGGACGGAGGCGACCGCCGCCTTTTCGCAGCGCATCCGCAAGGCCGGTTTCCATCTGTCGACCACACTGCATTATTCGGACACCTGGGCCGATCCGCAGAAACAGGCCAAGCCCGCCGCATGGGCCGACCTGCCGTTCGCGAAGCTGGTCGACGCCGTCCACCGCTACACCGCCGACACCTGGACGACGTTGAAGGCGGCGAGCGCCGCGCCCGACATGGCGGTGCTGGGCAACGAGACGACGTTCGGCATGCTGTGGCCCGAGGGACGCGTGCCGCTGACTATCCCGACCGGCAATCCGGTGACTGACCGCGAACACATGCAGCCGGTGCCCGGCGGCGGCTGGGACCGCTTTGCCGCGCTGCTGAAGGCCGCGATCGCCGCGACCCGCGATACGCTGCCCGGCGTGCCGATCGTGCTGCACCATCACTTGGGCCGGCACTGGGGGATCGTTCGCGATTGGACCGACAATCTGGTGTCGCGGGGCGTACGGTTCGATGCGCTGGGCTTTTCCTGCTATCAGCAGCAGGCGGAAGGCGATTGGGCGCGGACCTTTACCGAATTCACTCGTCGCTATCCCGACATCGGGTTCCTCGCGCTCGAATATTCGTCGCGCAAACGCTATCTGAACGACCTCGTCCACGCACAACCGAACGGCTGGGGCAGCTTCATCTGGGAACCGATCCGGCATCAGGAGGCAATCTTCACGCAAGCCGGTCGCAACGCCGGCGGCGGGCCGAAATCCAATTTGCTGTCGGGCGGGCTGAACGCCGCCGAGGCACCCGGCGGCACGCCGGTGCCGGCCGAACCCTTTCACGCCGATCCGGGCGGCCGTTTCGACGCCGATCCCGCCTTCCTCACCCTCTATCGCCGCATGGCGACCGACTATCGAACCAGGAGACTGTAATTGGCCGCGCTGACCCACGACGTTCCCAAGGCGGACGTCACGCAGAAGATCGACCTGCTGATGGACAACCTCGTCAACATCAAGGACGAGACGGGGGAATTCCTGCTCCACCTGGAGGACGGGCGCATCATCGACACCAAGGGCTGGGCCGGCTGGGAATGGACCCACGGCGTCGGCCTGTTCGGCATGTGGCGCTATTTCGAACAGACCGGTGACAGGAAGGCGCTGGACATCATCAAGGGCTGGTTCGCCGATCGCTTCGCCGAGGGCACGCCGACCAAGAACATCAACACGGTCGCACCGTTCATCACGCTCGCGTACCTGTACGAATACGAGCCGGACCCGAGCTACATCCCCTATCTCGACACCTGGTGCGAGTGGCTGATGGCGCCCGACGGCCTTCCGAAGACCGAAGAAGGCGGGTTCCAGCACATCGTCTACAACGACGAGAATCCGGGCGAGATGTGGGACGACACGCTGATGATGAGCGTGCTGCCGCTGGCCAAGATCGGCCTGCTGCTGAACCGCCCGCACTATGTCGAGGAGGCCAAGCGCCAGTTCCTGGTTCACATCAAATATCTGTTCGACCGCAAGACGGGCCTGTGGTTCCACGGCTGGGACTTCAACGGCCGGCACAATTTCGCCGAGGCGCTGTGGGCACGCGGCAATTGCTGGGTGACGATCGCGATTCCGGAGATCATCGAGATCCTGGATCTGCCGCAGGGCGATGCGTTCCGCACCTTCCTGATCGACACGCTTGAAGCGCAGGTGAAGACGCTCAGCGAAACGCAGGACGACAGCGGCCTTTGGCACACGCTGGTGATGGACCCGTCGAGCTATCTGGAGGCATCGGCCACCGCAGGCTTCGCCTACGGCATCCTGAAGGGCGTGCGGAAGGGCTATCTGCCGCGCAAATATGAGGCGGTCGGGATCAAGGCGGTGAAGGGCGTGCTCGACAACATCGACGCGACCGGCGAATTGCAGCAGGTCAGCTTTGGCACCGCGATGGGCGACACGCTGCAGTTCTACAAGGATATCCGCCTGACCTCGATGCCCTACGGCCAGAGCCTCGCGATCTGCGCGCTGGGCGAGATGCTGCGGACGTATATTTGACCATCGCTCGCCCTCACCCTTCCCACCGCCTGCGGCGACGGGCCCCTTCCCTCTTCAAGCGGGAGAGGGAGGGAGCGGCGAAGCCGCGGAAGGGTGAGGGCGACACCGGGCGCCGGCTCGTGCGTTTGCTCGCACTCGTTTTCGTCGGTCTGTCGTCGCCCGCCATCGCCCAGACCGCCGACTGGATCGACACCCGTCCCCAATCCGCCGGCATATCGCTGGTCGGTGCGGAGGTCGTCACCGCGCCCGGCGACCACGCGGTCGTCGCCATCGCCGCCGCCGACCTTCGCCGCGACCTGGTGAGCGTCACCGGCCGGGCGACTGGCGGCGGGGTGCCGATCTGGGCGGGGACGCTCGGACGCAACCCGGCGATCGACCGGCTGGTCGCCGCGCGCAAGCTAAACGTCGCCGGGCTGAAGGGCGCGTGGGAGAGCTTCGTCATCACGACCGTCGCCCGCCCCGCCCCCGGCGTCGCGCGCGCGGTGGTGATCGTCGGCAGCGATCGGCGCGGGACCGCCTATGGCCTGTACGAGCTCAGCCGCGCGATCGGGGTGTCGCCGTGGAGCTGGTGGGCGGATGCGACGCCGCTGCGCCAGGCGAACCTGTCGATCCGTCCCGGCACGCGGCGCTTCGGCCCGCCATCGGTCAAATATCGCGGCATCTTTATCAACGACGAGGACTGGGGCCTGACCCCCTGGTCGGCGACCACCCATGAGCCCGGCACGAAGGGCATGGGACCGAAGACCTACGCCCGCGTCTTCGAACTGCTGCTGCGGCTGCGCGCGAATACATTGTGGCCGGCGATGCACAAGATCTCGCCCGCCTTCAACGCGAACCCGGAGAATGCGAAGGCGGCCGACGCCCACGCCATCGTGATGGGGTCGTCCCATGCCGAACCGATGCTGCGCAACAACGTCGGCGAGTGGACCGGCGATCCGCACGACTATGACTATGGCCGCAACCCGGCCGGCGTGCGCGCCTATTGGGCGGAGCGCGCGGCGCGCAACGGCGGATACGAGAACATCTGGACGATGGGGATGCGCGGCATCCACGATAGCGCGATGCAGGGCGCCGGCGACATGCCGACCCGCCGCCGCCTGCTGGAAAGCATCTTCGCCGACCAGCGCGCCATACTCGCCGCCCACGCGACCGGCGGCACCGCTGCCCCCCAGGTGTTCACGCCGTACAAGGAAGTGCTCGACGTCTACCGCGCGGGGCTGACCGTGCCCGACGACGTCACGCTGATGTGGCCGGACGACAATTTCGGCTACATTCGCCGGTTCCCCACCCCCGCCGAACGCACGCGGCCGGGCGGGGCGGGCATCTATTACCACCTGTCCTATCTGGGCGCGCCGCTGTCGTACCTGTGGCTATCGACCACTCCGCCGGCGCTGATCGCCGAGGAAATGGGCCGCGCCTGGGACCTGGGCGCGCGGCGGATGTGGATCGCCAATGTCGGCGACATCAAGCCCGCCGAACTCGCCACCGACTATTTCCTGTCGCTCGCCTGGGATGTCGAGGGCACGCGCCGCATGGGCGTGGAGGCGTGGACGAAGCGCTGGGCCGCGCAGACGATCGACCCGGCACAGGGCGACGCGATCGCCGCAGTGCTCGCCGAACATGGCCGCCTGAACTTCATCCGCCGGCCCGAACATCTGCAATGGTGGCTGCCCGGCGAGCGCCCCCGACCGGGGCCGCTGACGATCGGTGCGGGCGATGCGCGGATCGCGGCGTTCGACCGCAACCTGTCGGCGCTCGACCGCATCCTCGCCAAACTGCCCCCCGAACGTGCCGCCGCGGGCTTCGAACTGCTGCGCTACCCGATCGCCGCCGCCGCGGAGGCCAACCGCCGCGTGTTTTCGAGCGAGGCGCACGATCGGCTGCGCGACGGCGACTTTCCCCAGGCGATGGCGCGCGCCGCCGCCGCCCGCGAGGCCGACGCGCGGATCGCGGCGCTGGGGCGCGACTATGACGCGCTGCTCGGTGGCAAGTGGCGCGGGTTCCTGTCGCCCGAGCCCGCCGACGGCCAGTGGAAGAATTACCGCACCGTGCCCGTCGTTCTACCCGAGGTGCTCGGCACGCCCCCGGCCGTCGTCTCCGCCCCCACCCCGGCCGAGCGTCCGCGGATCGACCTGCGCAGCGTCACCGGCGATTGGCGGCGGGTCGATGGGCTCGGCCGCGACGGAATGGCGCTCGGCTCGCGCGTCGGGGCGACGGTGCGGGGGAGCGGCGACATCACCCTGCCCGCAGGCCGCTGGACCGCGCTGGTCGACGTGCTGCCGACCTATGCCGACGCCGACGATGTCCCGCTGGCGCTGACCATCACGATCGAGGGCCGCGCCCATCCGCTGGCGATCCCGCGCGCGACCGGCGACAAGGCATGGGCGCAGGCGGTGCTCGACAACCGCATCGGCGTGGCGGTGCCGGGAGTGCTGGCGGCGGGCCCGCACCGTGTGACGCTGGCGGCGACCGGCGGCGGCGTGCTGGTCGAGGCGGTGCGGTTCGTGCCTGCCGATTAGCGCGATCACCGTTCGCCTGCGCGGGCGGCGGGCGTGACCATCTCGCCCCAACCGTAAGTACGATCCGGTCGTCACCCTCACCCATCGCCGCCTTCGGCGTCTTTCCCTCTCCCGGCGGGAGAGGGAGGGAGCGGCGCAGCCGCGGAAGGGTGAGGGCGACCAGCCGATCCCCTCGCGCCTAAGCCAGCCCCCTTATTTCGCCTTCGCCACCTCAACCGCATAGACCTGCGCTGCGCCGTCGAAATTCCCGCGGAACACCACCCATTTGCCGTCGGGGGTGAAGGTCATGTTCGGCTCCATGCGGTAATCCTGCTTGCGCATGTCGACCAGCTTCTCGCTCTCGAACGTGCCGGGCACGATCAGCTTGTCGGCATTGTCGGCGTGGATTCCGGCGACGTCGGGGATCGCCTTGGGCGTGAAGAGATAGAGGTATTTTCCGTCCGGCGCCTTGGCGACCATTTCGCTGTCGCCGCCGTCGCCTGAAAAACGCTTGCCATCGGGCGTCTGGTTGAAGTGCACCGACCATTGGTTGCGATCGAGATTGTACCAGGTCCGCTTGCCCGTCCCCAGCTCGTAGCCCGCGACCCAGAACACCTGGCCGCGCGGAGTCTGGAGGTCGTACCAGATCGTCTTGCCGTCGCTCGACCAGAATTCGTGGCCGGCGATTTCCATGTTCATGGTGCGGGTGTGGACGAGCGTCTTGCCCGTCCCGTCGGCGCGGATCGTCCAGATACGGTCGACGCGGTGCCACGGGCCTTCGTGGCAGTACATGATCTGCATCGGGTCGGTCGGCGAGAACTGGATGTGGTTCAGCCAGTCGGTCGATGCCGTCACGACCCGCCGCGCGCCGGTGCGGGTGTCGATGGTGAAAATCTCCATCGGCACGCCCGCATCCAGCCGGCGGTTCATGTGAACCTCCTTGGCGTCGGCATAGGTCATCGGGCGCCCGTCAGGCCAATTCTCGCGATAGTCGTTGACGCCCGGCGAATTCTGCTCGCCGTTGCCGCGCGCGAGCGTGCCGTCGGGCTTCAGCGGCACCACCGCCGTGGCGACCTGGCCCAGTAGCAGCGTCTCATCGGCGTTGATCGACCCGATCCAGCCGCCGGGCACGGTCGCGATCTTGCGGATCTTCCCCGTGTCGGCGTCGGCCGCCATCACGTCGAACGGCTTGCCGCTGTCGTCGCGGCCACGGCTGGCGAAATAGACGTTCCGCGTCTTGTGGCCGGTGAACAGCAGGACCGCGCCGGGCTGGGTGACCAGCGGCTTGACCGCCCAGGTCTTCAGATCGGCGATCATGATGCCCTTCGGCCCCAGGAACACCATCTTGTCGCCCTGCGGCAGGTAGCTATTCTGGTGGAAGTAGAGGTTGACCGATCCCGGCTCGCGGCTGACCTGGACGACGCGGTGGCCCGTCAGCGGATCCACCCATTCCTTCGCCGGTTGCGCCGCCGCCGGTGTCGCCAGGGTGATCGCTGCCATGGCTGCCAGATACCGCATCCCATTCTCCTAACGCTTGCACTTTTTCCACATAGCATGATAGCTGTCCATAATGTGGAGTAAAGGCGTTTAGCCTTGCGGGGAGGGTGAAGAATGGCCAGCGACAGCTTGAGCGTGGGCGCGGGCGTGCGCCGCCAGCCGCGCTGGTACAATTACTGGGGCTGGGGGTCGGGCGACATGCTCGGCGCGGGCGCGCAGGCGGTCATCACCGGCTGGCTGCTGTATTTCTTCACCACTTTCTGCAACCTGTCGGCGGCCGAGGCCGGGTTGATCCTGGGCCTTCCGCGCCTGCTGGAGGCGATCACCTGCCCGCTGATCGGCTATGTCTCCGACAACCTCCGCCACACCTGGATCGGGCGCAAGGTCGGGCGGCGCAAGATCTTCCTGCTGATCACCATTCCGCTGCTGCCCAGCTTCGCGCTGATCTTCATCGCAGGGCACAGCTTCACCTATTATCTGCTGACCTTCATCTTCTTCGAATTCGTCTACACGATGTTCCTGATCCCGTGGGAGACGCTGGCCGCGGAGATGACCAACGACTACCGCGAAAAGGCGAAGTTCGCGGGTGCCCGGATGCTGGTTGCGCAGAGCTCGGCGATCCTCGCCTCCTACCTGCCAACGCTCATCATCAGCCAGCTGGGCGGCAAGGATTCGCCCGATACCTTCTTCATCATGGCCGCGATCTTCGGCGGACTGTTCAGCCTGGTCGTCCTGCTGGTGGTCCTCTTCACCTGGGAACGGCCATATACCGATGCGGAAAAGTTGGTGCAGCCCAAGCCGTTCGAGGCCGGCACCGCGCTGTTGATCCCGGTCAAGATGTTCCGCGACCTGTTCTCGACGCTGCGCATCCGCGCGTTCCGCCAGCATCTGTCGATCTATCTCGGCGGTTACATCTCGCAAGACATCTTCAACACCGCCTTCCCGATCTTCGTCGTCACGGTGATGATGGGCGCGACGCTGATCATCTCGCAGTTGCTGACGACGATGTATGTCGCGCAGCTGATTTCGGTGCTGATCGCGATCCGCATCGTCATTCGTACCGGACCCGTCGTCGCGTACCGCATCGCGATCAGCTTCTTCATCGCCGGGCTTGCGCTGTTCCTCGCCTTCTACCTGCTGCGCCCGGCCGGATTCGTCGGCGACCTGCGCGCGATGAACGGCAACATCTTCGCCGGCTTCAGCCCGACGCTCGCCTTCTGGCTGTTCGTGCCGATCATTCTGGCGGGGCTGGGCCGCGGCACGCTGAATTTCGTGCCTTGGTCGGTCTACAACTACCTGCCCGACGTCGACGAGGCGGTGACCGCGCAGCGCCGCGAGGGCATCTTCGCCGGCGTGATGACCCTGGTGCGCAAGCTCGCGCAGTCGGTCGCGATCATATTCACCGGCTGGGTGATCGATGCTGGCGGCTATATCTCGCCGCCCAAGGGCACGCCGGTCGAACAGGTGGTCCAGACGCCGCAGGCGATCGCGACGATCACCTGGCTGCTGGTCCTCGGGCCGATGGTCGTGATGCTGCTGGGGCTGATCGCCTCCTGGCGCTTTCGCCTGAACGCGCGGACACATGACGTGCTGATGGCGGAGATCGACCATCTGCGCGCCGGCGGGACCGAACCGACCTCACC
>DASTEN010000140.1:0-2814 GCA_035709645.1 Sphingomonas sp. | reverse complement strand
CCGATCACGGCGTCGATCCGCACGAATTCCTCGACTACGTCCACGACGTCGAGATGGACGTGCTGGAGGAAAACGCCCCGCTCGCCGCGCTGATCGCCAGGCTGCCGGGACGCAAGATCGTCTTCACCAACGGCGACGGGCCGTATGCGGAAAAGGTGCTCGGTCGCCTGGGGCTGGGCGCGACGTTCGAGGGCGTTCACGACATCCATGCGATGGCGCTCGCCCCAAAGCCTGCGCCGGCGGCCTATCAGAGCCTGTGCGATGCCTATGCGCTAGACCCCGCCCGCGCGCTCTTCGCCGACGATATGGCCCGCAATCTGACGCCGGCCAAGGCGATCGGGATGACGACCTTGTGGATCGACAACGGATCCGAACATCAGCCCGAGGCGCATGGCGCGCCATACATCGACCATGCGACCGCGGACCTGACCGCCTGGCTCGCCGACCTGTTGGGAGATCCCCTGTGACCGACCTGCCCGTGACCGACCTGCAATCGACGATCGACGCCGCCTGGGACGACCGCACGTCGCTCAGCACCGCCACCACCGGCGCGGTCCGCGACGCCGTTACGCAAGCGCTGGCGATGCTCGACGCCGGCATCGCGCGCGTCGCCGAACCGACGGGCGAGGGGTGGCGGGTCAACCAGTGGCTGAAGAAGGCGGTGCTGCTGTCGTTCCGGCTGAACGACAACGTGCCGATGGACGGATGGTACGACAAGGTGCCGCTGAAGTTCGCCGACTGGGGCACCGACCGGTTCCGCGATGCGGGCTTCCGCGCGGTGCCCGGCAGCGTCGTGCGCCGCGGCGCCTTCATCGGCAAGGGGTGCGTGCTGATGCCGAGCTTCGTCAACATCGGGGCCTATGTCGGCGAAGGCACGATGGTCGACACCTGGGCGACGGTCGGCAGCTGCGCGCAGATCGGCAAGAACGTCCACCTGTCGGGCGGCGCCGGGATCGGCGGGGTACTCGAACCGCTCCAGGCCGATCCGGTCATCATCGGTGACGGCGCGTTCATCGGTGCGCGGGCCGAAGTCGCCGAGGGGGTCCGCGTCGGCGAAGGCGCGGTGCTGTCGATGGGCGTCTACCTGGGTGCCTCGACCCGCATCATCGACCGCGCGAGCGGCAAGGAATATCGCGGCGAAGTCCCGCCCTATTCGGTCGTCGTGTCGGGCAGCGCGCCGTCAGCCAGCAACCCGAACGGCCCGAACCTCTACTGCGCGGTCATCGTCAAGACGGTCGACGCGCAGACCCGGTCGAAGACGGGGATCAACGAACTGCTGCGGGATTGAAGGATCAGGCGGCTCGCTCATTCTGGTAAGATCCCCGAAACGTCGGGTCGCTATAGACGCGTGATGTCCATCACGGTTCTGGTCATTGTCGGCGTCGTTGTCATCAACGCGGCGACGTTCTTGCAGTTCGGGGCTGACAAACAGCGTGCGGTGCGCGGCGTTCGACGAATTAGCGAAGCGCATCTGCTGCAACTGGCCTTTCTCGGCGGCACCCCGGCGGCGTATCTCGCCCGCCGTGTCTATCGACACAAGACCCGTAAACAGCCGTTCTCCGACCAGCTCGCCGCTATCGCGATGCTTCAGGTCGGCGTAGCATTAGGCCTTACGATCGCCTTCGCTTAAGCGATCGGCGCCACACCTAGCCGCGGGATCTCGATCGCGGGGCAACGGTCCATCACCACTTTCAACCCCGCCGCCTCGGCCCGCGCGGCGGCGTCGTCGTTCACGATGCCCAACTGCATCCACACCGCCTTCGCGCCGATCTTGATCGCTTCGTCGACCGCCTCGCCTGCGGCCTGGGGGCGGCGGAAGATGTCGACGATGTCGATCGGATCGCCAAGCTGGCCAAGCTCGCGGAAGACGAATTCGCCGTGAACATGCTCGCCGGTGATCTGCGGGTTGACCGGGATCACGCGGTAGCCATGATCCTGCAGCCGCTTCATGACACCGTAGCTGGGGCGATCGGGGCGGTCGGACGCGCCGACGACAGCGATGGTGCGGGCGTCTTCCAACAGCGCCTTGATATCTTCGTCGCGAGTGAGCGGCATCCTATCCTCCGTTGGCGCGGAGCCAGTTGTCCACCTGTTCCGCCACCGCATCGAACGCCGCCGCATCCGGCCCGTTCCCGGCGGCGGGCGGGGTGCCCGCGTCGGAGGCGGCGCGAAGGTCGCGGCTGAGCGGTATCCGGCCGAGGAACGGCAGGCCCAGTCGTTCGGCATCCGCCTGCGCGCCGCCCGATCCGAAGGGATCGCTGGTCTCGCCGCAATGCGGGCAGGCGTAACCCGCCATATTCTCGATCAGGCCGATGATCGGCACGCCCGCTTTCTGGAAGAAATCGATCGCGCGGCGCGCATCGATCAGCGCCAGGTCCTGCGGCGTCGATACGATGACCGCGCCTGCGGGCCGATGCTTCTGCACCATCGTCAGCTGAGCGTCGCCGGTACCGGGCGGCAGGTCGAGGATCAGCGGATCGGCCGCGCCCCAATGGGCGTCGAGCAGCTGCGTCAGCGCACCCGCCAGCATCGGCCCGCGCCAGGCGATCGCCTGGCCCCGCGGCACCAGCATGCCCATCGACACGATCGGTACGCCGGCAGCGGTGGCCACCGGGAACATGCGCTTGTCGGCCGCATCGGGCGTCGCGTCCTCCACGCCGAACAGACGCGGCTGCGACGGGCCGGAGATGTCGGCATCGACCAGGCCCGCGGGGCGTCCACGCTTGGCGAGCGCGACCGCCAGATTGGCGGACACGGTCGATTTGCCGACCCCGCCCTTGCCGCTGGCCACCGCGATCAGCCGCCGGGCGACGC
>DASTEN010000139.1:0-2611 GCA_035709645.1 Sphingomonas sp. | reverse complement strand
ACCGCATCGCCCCCACCTGCGCGCGGGGCGACGCCGGTGCACTTACGCTTCGGTCGTCTCGCCTTCGGCGGCCGGCTCGGCAGCAGCCTCGTCGGCAGCCGGCGCTGCGGCAGCGGCGGCGGCGGCTTCCTCGGTAGCCTTCTGCTTTTCGGCACGCTCCTCGGCGCGCTCGGTGGCCTTCTCGCCCGGCTTGCCCTTGTTCGGGTTGTTGCGCGCGGCGCGCTCCTTGACGCCGGCGGCATCCAGGAACCGGGCGACGCGGTCGGTCGGCTGCGCGCCGACGCTCAGCCAGTGCTTGGCACGCTCGCCGTCGAGCACGACACGCTTTTCGTCGTCCTTCGCCAGCAGCGGGTTGTAGGTGCCGATCTTCTCGATGAACTTGCCGTCACGCGACGAACGCGCATCGGCCACGACGATGCGGTAGTACGGACGCTTCTTGCTGCCGCCACGCGACAGGCGAATGCTAACTGCCATTATCTTCTTCCTTCTTCAAAACAATGATTTGGTTACTTTTTCTTGATCAGATTTTCGAAGCCCGGCGGCAGCTTCATGCCGTCGGGTCCGCCAAGGCCCGGGAGCCCCCCGCCCTGCTGGTCGAGCTTGCCCATCATGTCGCCCATCTGCGCGCCACCGATGGCGTTGCCGATGCCGCCCAAGCCGCCCTTGCCGAGCATCGACATCATGCCCTTCAGCCCGCCCATCTTCTTGATGCGCTTCATGGCGGTCGACATTTCCAGATGCATCTTCAGCAGCTTGTTGACGTCCTGCACGGTCGTCCCGCTGCCCTTGGCGACCCGGATCTTGCGCTTGGCGTTGATCAGTTCGGGCTTGGCGCGCTCCTTTTCGGTCATCGATCCGATCATCGCGTCCATGCGCAGCAGGATCTTTTCATCGACCGCGCCCGCCGCCATCGCGGCCTGCGCCTTCTTCATGCCCGGGATCATGCCCGCGAGTGCGCCCAGGCCACCCATCCGACGCATCTGCGCGAGCTGGGCGCGCAGGTCGTTCATGTCGAACTGACCCTTGCTGAGCTTCGCAGCCATCCGCTCGGCATCTTCGGCCTCGATCGACTGCGCGGCCTTTTCGACCAAGCTGACGACGTCGCCCATGCCCAGGATGCGGCCGGCGACGCGGCCGGGATGGAACGGCTCGATCGCGTCGAGCTTCTCACCCATGCCGGCGAACTTGATCGGCTTGCCGGTGACGGCGCGCATCGACAGCGCCGCACCGCCGCGCGCATCGCCGTCCATGCGGGTCAGGATGACGCCGGTCAGCGGCACCTGCTCACTGAAGTTCTTGGCGACGTTGACCGCGTCCTGGCCGGTCAGGCTGTCGACGACGAGCAGGATTTCGTTCGGCGTCGCGATATCCGCAACCGCCTTCATCTCGTCCATCAGCGCCTGGTCGACGTGGAGACGCCCGGCGGTGTCGAGCATCAGCACGTCGAAGCCCTGGAGCTTCGCGGCCTGCAGCGCGCGCCGCGCGATATCGACCGGCTGCTGGCCGGCGACGATCGGCAGGGTCGCGACCTCAGTCTGCGTGCCCAGCACCGCCAGCTGTTCCTGCGCGGCCGGACGATTGACGTCCAAGGACGCCATCATAACCTTCTTGCGTTCGCGCCCCTTCAGCAGCTTGGCAAGCTTGGCCGTCGTCGTCGTCTTGCCCGAGCCCTGAAGGCCGACGAGCATCACGACCGCCGGCGGCGTCACGTCGATGTCGAGCCCGACGTTATCGCTGCCGAGCATTTCGACCAGCGCGTCGTTGACGATCTTGACGACCTGCTGCCCCGGTGTGACCGAACGCAGGACGTTCTGGCCGACCGCCTGTTCGGTGACCTTGTCGACGAATTCGCGCGCGACCGGCAACGCGACGTCGGCTTCGAGCAGCGCGACGCGGACTTCGCGCATCGCGCCGCGCACGTCGGCCTCGGTCAGCGCACCACGGCCACGCAGGCGGTCGAACACTCCGCCAAGGCGGTCGCTCAGGCTGTCGAACATCGCGCGCACTCCAAAAGAATTCCCTTGGCAGCGGCCACGAAACGCGAAAAACGCCGGCGGACGAAACCTCGTCGGCCGGCGTCGCCATCCTGTCGGGCAGGAGTGGCGGCAGATGCGTCACATAGCCCCGCATGGGGAATGTTCGGCCCCCTCTATTGCGGCACCGCGAAATTTGCAAGGCTTTCCCCGCCCCCGGCGCCGCGCCAGGCGACGGCCGCCCGGGATTGCGCCCTTAACGCGATCTACACCTGCCGCAGTGCAGGGAGGCGCGTTGGCGTCACGATGGGGTGGGCATGATAAGCGAACGGATGGACATGAGCGGCCGCAGGCTCCGCGCGTCGCAGGCGGAGCTGCTGACGGGTGTCGTCTGCGTTGCAGCGATCCTGATGTTCGTCGGCATCGGCAGTTCGGTGCTGTCCAGCGCGCTCGACCGGCTGATCAACCATTCCGCCGACCCGGTCGATCATCCGCTGGCGCTGGCCCTGATCCTGAACGTCGCACTGATCCTGCTCGGCTGGCGACGCCATCGGGCGCTGCGCCGCGAGGTCGAGGACCGCGCCGCCGCCGAAGAACGCGCGCAACTGCTGGCCGCGCGCGACCCGCTGACCGGCTTC
>DASTEN010000138.1:0-5181 GCA_035709645.1 Sphingomonas sp. | reverse complement strand
GGGTGACCGTGATACGGGGCATGGCACAGCGATATTGCGTGTCCGCCGGTCTGTCACCCGCCCGCGCTGGGGGTTAGGGCGTGTCGGCCATGATCACGCCGGGTCCGGCTCCATCACCCAGGCTTCCGCCTGTTCGATCGTGTCGAAAAGGCCGATGTCGTCGCGCCCGGCCAGCCGGCGGATCTGGATCCTGGCGAGCGCGGCGTCGGATACGAACGCCAGACGCCGTGACCGCGCGACCGGATTTTGCAGCATCGCGGTGAACGCGGCCACCGCGGCCTGCGACTGGATCATCACGCCCGATGCATCGCACACGCTGACATGGCCGCCCAGCGGCAGGGGGCGCATCGCCCGCAGATGCTCGGCCACGCTCGCGGCAAACGAGCTGACGTCCGCTTCGGTGAAAAAGCCGCGGATGCGCATGAACAGATATTTGCGCGCACGACAGCTCTCGACCTCCCACGTCGCGGTCGTGCCGGCCGTCTCCGGCGAAGGATCGGGATGGGGAATCATGGCACGTCGTCCTGCGACCGGGATGGTTGCTGTGTATGAACCATGACACGCAAGCGTTAGGAAAGATTGACTTCGATCGTAGGATCTCGGCGAAATCGCACCTGCGTTCGCAGCCCTCTCCCCGGCACGCATACGCCGCGCTATATCGCCCGACATGTACGACTTCACCATCACCGCAGAGTCCAAGTCGGACCTCTATCGCGATCTTGAATCGGCGTTGGACGCGCTGACGGCCGATGAAAGCGACGGGATCGCCAACATGGCCAACGTGTCCGCGTTGATCTGGCAGTATCTGCCCGATCTCAACTGGGCGGGCTTCTACCGCAACATCGACGGCGAACTCGTCCTCGGGCCGTTCCAGGGCAAGGCGGCGTGCATTCGCATTCCATTCGGACGGGGTGTCTGCGGTACGGCTGCGGAAACGCGCGAAACGCAGCTGGTCGACGACGTCCATGCCTTTCCCGGGCACATCGCCTGCGATGCCGCCAGCCGGTCCGAACTGGTGGTGCCGATCGTCAGCCAGGGCGAATTGATCGGCGTGCTCGACCTCGACAGCCCGTCCCCCGCCCGGTTCGACGCGGGCGACGCGGCGGGGTGCGAGGCGCTGATGCGGATCCTGGCTCCCCGCCTGGCCGGACCCGGGCCGCGTTAACCCCGGCCTGCCCCGGATCGGGATTCGATTAACCATCGTTACGCGTTCAATACGTGGCTCCAACGGCTTAGACTTGCGTTAAGTCTTAACCTTGGTGCGGGGGCGCACCGGCAGGGAGTTTTACGATGCGCAGCCTTTGGATCGCCACGCTGACCGCGACCGCACTGGTTCCCGCGGCGGCCTCCGCCCAGTCCGTCGCCCGCAGCGGCGCCATGAGTGGGCCGGGAACCTTTGCCGGCGCGCGGGCGGGTGCCGGCGGCGCGTTCAGCCAGGCCCGAAGCGCCCCGCCGATGGCGATGCAGCATCGCGGCGGCGGCAGCTGGAACGGCCCGCGCGCGATGCCGCCGGTTCGCGGCGGCGGGGCGTGGTCGGGCGCCAACAGCCAGGCGCGTTCGGGCAGCTGGTCGCGCAGCTGGAGCGGACCGCGCGGAACCTGGACCGGCCAGCGCTGGACCGGCGGTTCGCGCTGGGGCAACCGCATCGATGGTCGCTGGGCCGTCGGGGGCTGGGCACCGGGGGGCTGGGACGCCTACCGCCGCCCGACGCGGGGCTGGGTGCTGCCGAGCTACTGGTTCGCCCCGGGCTATTACATCAACGATTTCGCCTTCTACGGCCTGGGCGCGCCGCCGGTCGGTTACAATTGGTCGCGCTATTACGACGACGCCGTGCTGGTCGATGGCCGCGGGCGGGTGTTCGACAGTGTCAGCGGGATCGACTGGAACCGCTACGACGGCGCCGCCGCCTATGACGACTACGCCTACGACGACGGCGACACCTATTACGCGGACGGCGTCGATGACGATTACGCCCCGCGCGGCCGCGATCGTCGCGACACCGGCGTTGGCGGTGCGGTGATCGGTGGGGTCGTCGGCGGCGTTGCCGGCAACGTCATCGCCGGTCGGGGCAATCGCCTGGGCGGCACGCTGATCGGTGCCGGTGTCGGTGCGGTCGCCGGGGCGGCGATCGATCGCGCCGAGGACCGCGGTCGCGATCGGCGCTATTATGACGACCGCCGCTACGACGATCGCGGCGCGCCCTATGGGTATCCGGATCGTCCGCTGCCGCCGCCGCCGGGCACCTATCCGCCGCCGCCCCCTCCGGGCATGCTGCCCCCGCCGCCGGTGGTCCATCATGGCGGCGGCTATGCGGGCGGGTACGAAACGCGCGTCTACAGCTCGGGCGGCTACGGCTATTACGGCGGCACGACGACGACCGTCACGGTGATGCCGACGACGACCGAAACGGTCGAGACGATCACGGTCTACGATGACGTCCGGACGACCCGTCACGTCTACCGCAAGCCGAAGGCGGTCGTGCGACATCGCGCGCCGACCAAGATCATCCAGCGCTCGAAAATCCTGAGCCGCTGATTACGAGTCAGGGCGGGGCTGGACCATGCCCCGGCTCCGCCCGACACTCCGCCATCGGGCGTCATCCCCGCGCAGGCGGGGATCGATAGTCGCTGGACGGACTGGCACTCACCATCGCCAGCCAGAATTTATTCCCTGCCTGCGCGGGGATGGCGGCATTCTGGATACGGCGGGGCTTTCACCGAACCCCTCAGCTCACCCGGTCGATATCCTCGCGGCTGAGCGACCCCGGGATCAGCATCACCGGCACGCTCAACGTCCCGGCATCGGTTCCCGCGAAATGGCTGACCAGCGGTCCCGGCGCGCCGCTTGACGCGGCACCCAACACCAAAGCCGCGATCTCGGGGTTGGCGTCGATCATCTCGCGGACGATTTTCGGCCCGTCGCCCTGCCGCACCACGATCGACGGCGTGACCCCCGATTCGGCGAGGAGCGTTCCCGCTGCACCGGCGACGATCGCCTCGGCATGCAACCGCGCCTCTTCCTCGATGGTCGCCTGCACGCCGCCCCATTGCACGAATTCGGATTGGGGAATCAGTGCCAGAATCTCGACACCGCCGCCGGTCTTCACCGCGCGCCGCGCCGCGAAGCGCAGGGCATTCTCCGCCTCCGGACTGTCATCGACCACGACCAGATAGGTGCGCATTACAGATATCCCCGCCTTTTCTCAGGCCTTGGTGCCGCCTGAGCGGTGCCAACGCAAGCACCGGCCTTGACCGCAAGCGGTACGGGCGCAAGAGAGGGCGCCCTAACGGAAACAGGACCCGTCATGGCGATCGATCTGAAAATGCCCGCGCTTTCCCCGACGATGGAGGAGGGCACGCTCGCCAAATGGCTGGTCAAGGAAGGCGATGTCGTGAAGGCGGGCGATCTGCTCGCCGAGATTGAGACCGATAAGGCGACGATGGAATTCGAAGCCGTCGACGAAGGCACGATCGCCAAGATCCTGGTCGCCGAGGGCACCGACGGGGTGAAGGTTGGCACCGTCATCGCCACGATTGCCGCAGAGGGCGAGGATGCGTCGGCGGCACCGGCGCCGAAGGCCGAAGCCCCCAAGGCCGAAGAAAAGCCCGCCGAAGCCCCCAAGGCTGCGGCACCTGTCCCTAGCCCTGCGCCGGCGTCGACTCCGGCGCCCGCCGCATCGGGTGACCGCGTGAAGGCATCGCCGCTCGCGCGCCGCATCGCTGCCGACAAGGGCGTCGACCTGTCGGGCATCACCGGATCGGGCCCCAACGGCCGCATCGTGAAGGCCGACGTCGAGGGCGCCAAGCCCGGTGCGGCGCCCGCCAAGGCCGCCGACGGCGCACCGACCCCGGCCCCGACCGCCAGCGAAGCGCCTGCCGCCGCTGCACCGGCCGCCGCCCCGGCCAAGGTCTGGTGGGACGAAAGCATCCCGCACGAGGTCGAGAAGCTCACCAACATCCGCACGACGATTGCGCGACGCCTGACCGAATCGAAGCAGACCGTCCCGCACATTTACCTGACGGTCGACATCCGTCTCGATGCGCTGCTGAAGCTGCGCGGCGACCTCAACAAGGCGCTGGAATCGCGCGGCGTGAAGCTGTCGGTCAACGACCTGCTGATCAAGGCACTGGGCGTCGCGCTGGAAGCTACGCCCAAGTGCAACGTGACCTTCACCGGCGATTCGCTCGTCAGCTACAAGCGCGCCGACGTGTCGGTAGCGGTGTCGACGCCGACCGGCCTGATCACCCCGATCATCCGCGACGCCGCCAACGCGTCGCCTTCGTCGATTTCGACGCAGATGAAGGAGCTCGCGAGCCGCGCGAAGGAAGGCAAGCTGAAGCCCGAGGAATATCAGGGCGGCACCGCGTCGCTCAGCAACATGGGCATGTTCGGCATCAAGCAGTTCGAAGCCGTCATCAACCCGCCGCAGGGCATGATCATGGCGATCGGCGCGGGCGAGAAGCGTCCGTACATCGTCGACGATGCGCTTGGCGTCGCGACCGTCATGTCGGCGACCGGCAGCTTCGACCACCGCGCGATCGACGGCGCGGACGGTGCGCAGCTGATGAAGGCGTTCAAGGAGCTGGTCGAATCGCCGCTCGGCATGATCGCCTGATCGAAGGGGCGGGCGGGTGCTGAAGCACACGGCTGTAGAACTTTTCTTCGTGGCCGCCGGGCTTGCCGCGACGCTGGCGATCGTCACCGTCGCGGCCTGGGCCTATCCGCTTGCGCGCCGCGAGATCGAGGTGAGCGGCTGGGTGATCGCCGTCATCATCCTGCTGATCGGCATCGGCCCCATCCGCCGCGCATGGCGTCAGGATCGTAACCATGGATGAACCTCGTCGCGGTCAGCCCGAGCAGCAACCCGCTATCCGCGTGACGACGATGCCGGCGGATGCGAACCCGTATGGCGACATCTTCGGCGGCTGGCTGATGAGCCAGATGGACATGGCCGCCGGCCTGGTCGCCTCCCGCCACGCCCATGGCCGTGCCGTGACGATCGCGGTGGAGGGCATGAAATTCCACGCGCCGGTCGCGGTCGGCGACGAAGTGTCGGTCTATGCCGATCTGGTGAAGGTCGGCCGCACCTCGATGACGATCGATGTCCAGGCCTGGCGCCGCGGTCGCCATGTCGAGGAAAGCTGCCTGGTGACCCAGGCGCAGTTTGTCTTCGTCGCGATC
>DASTEN010000137.1:0-5063 GCA_035709645.1 Sphingomonas sp. | reverse complement strand
TTGGCTGGCGGACAAGACGATCCGCGGCATCCGCATCGACTGGAAGGAGGACGTGCGCCATTGGCATCCCGGCCAGCAATGGATCTGGGAACCGGGTGGGCTGGGCGTGTTCGATCCGGGCATCAACGCGCTGTCGATCCTGACGCGGCTGCTGACGGGGCCGATCCGGCTGACCGCCGCGTCGCTCGAATTCCCCGAAAACCGCGATGCGCCGATCGCCGCCACACTGGCGATGCGCACGGCGGACGGAGCACCGATCGCCGCCGAGTTCGACTGGCGTCAGACCGGCCCGCAGACCTGGGACATCATCGCCGAAACCGACGCCGGCACGCTGCGGCTGGCCGAAGGCGGCAACCGACTGTTCGTCGACGGTGTCGAACGCCCGCTGCCGCCGGAGGGGGAATATCCCGCGCTGTACGCCCGCTTCGCCAGGCTGATCGGCGAGGGACGCAGCGACGTCGACGTCGCGCCCCTGCGACTGGTGGCGGACGCCTTCCTAGCGGGACGCAGAACCGCTACGGAAGCGTTTGAAGACTGACGGGAAAGATATGGACGAGGATCGGGGGCCAGCGCCGCGCATTCACGGAACGATCGCGCGCGATATCGGGATCGAGATCGTCGGCGGCACCCGCGCGCCCGGCAGCATCCTGGGCGGCGAGATCGAGACGAGCGAGGCGCTGGGGGTATCGCGCACCGCCTACCGCGAGGCGATCCGCATCCTGGCGGCGAAGGGACTGGTCGAAAGCCGGCCCAAGGCAGGCACCCGCGTGACCGCGCGAACCCGGTGGAACCTGCTGGATCCCGACGTCCTCGCCTGGGCGTTCGAGGGCGAACCCGATGTTGGCTTCATCCACGACCTGTTCGAACTGCGCGGCGTGATCGAACCTGCGGCATCCGCCTTTGCGGCACGGCGGCGGACCGATGCCGACGTGGCCGAAATGGATGCGGCGCTTGCCGACATGGCCCGCCTGGGGCTGGGCGATGCGGAGGGGCAGGCCGCCGACCAGCGGTTCCACCGCGCGATCCTGGCGGCAGCACGCAACGAACCACTGACCGCGCTGGCCAGCACGGTCGGCGCGGCGGTGCGCTGGACGACCAAGTTCAAATTCCGCAAACGCCCGCAACCCCGCGATCCGCTGCCCGATCATATCGCCGTGCGCGACGCGATCGCGGCGGGCGATCCGGATACGGCGCACGCGGCGATGGGGACGCTGCTTCACCTCGCGCTCGTCGACATGGGCGTGCCCGCGCGGGATTAGCGGCGTTTCGACCCTCCCCTGCCAGGAGAGGTGGCGCGCGTAGCGTGTCGCAGGGGTGTTCCGCTATCCGGGCAGGGTGCCCCCCTCCGTCAGGCTGAAGGCCTGCCACCTCTCCTTGCAGGGACGGATTTTACGATGCCTGCCTGGCCGTCTGCCACCCGGCCAGCGCATAGATCGCGCACCCCGCCCAGATCAGCGCGAACGCGACGACGTGGAACCACCGTAGCGGTTCGCCGAACAGCAGGACCGCCTGGATCAGTTGCAGCGTCGGCGCGATGTACTGAAGCAGGCCGAGCGTCGTGTACTTCAGCCGCTTCGCCGCTGCCGCGAACAGCAGGAGCGGCGCTGCCGTGATCGCGCCCGCCGCGATCAGCATCAGATCCAGCCTGACGTCGTGGCCGAAGGCGGCGGTACCGTCGCCCATCGCCAGCGCCAGCACGGTCACGGCCGGTGCGGTCAACAACAGAGTTTCCACGGTCAGTCCGCCCAGCGGATCGATCGCCGCGATCTTGCGGACATAGCCATAGACGCCGAAGCTGAGCGCCAGCACGAGCGAGATCCACACCGACCCGCCCCCGGCAACCGCCATGACGATGACCCCCAGCGCCGCGACTCCGATCGCGGCCCACTGTGCCCGTCCGACCCGCTCCCCCAGCAACGCGACACCCAGCGCCACGTTGACCAGCGGATTTATGAAATAGCCGAGGCTCGCCTCGATCACATGAGCGTGGCCGACCGACCAGATGTACGTCAGCCAGTTGACCGCGATCAGCACCGCGCTGCACGCGAGCAGCGCCAGCGTGCGTCCTCGCGCGGCGTCCCTGATCGCATTTCCCCGCCGCAGTACCAGTACGGCGATCAGCAGCAACACCACCGACCACACCACGCGGTGCGCCAGGATCTGCAACGGCGGCACCGCATGCAGCAACTTGAAGAACAGCGGCAGCCCGCCCCACAGGATATAGGCGGCAATCGCCAGCCACAGGCCCTTGCCGTGTTCGCTCATGGGCGCCCCATCGACTGATTCCGCCCCGGTCGCAATCCTCCCTTGCAAGGGAAGGTGGCAGCCGCAGGCCTGAGGGAGGGGGTGTTACCCGCTCCGCATGGCGGCACCCGTCCACCAAAGCTGCGCGGCAGCCCCCCGTCCCTTGCAGGGAAGGATCGACGATCAGTGGTTGTCGCGGGGCAGCCCCATCGTCTGGGCGATCCGCTGGTACTTTTCCGCACCCTCCAGGATCGCGCCGGTGCCCATCTGGCCGACGACCGCGCGCTGGATTTCCTGCCACGGGGTCTGCGATGCGGGGTAGCGATACCCACCAGCTTCGGTCAGCGCGCGGCGTCGCTCGGCCAGTTCGGCGTCCGAAACCAGCACGTCGGCGGTGCCGGCATTCAGGTCGATCCGGACCCGGTCACCGGTCTTCAGCAACGCCAGACCGCCCATCGCCGCCGCTTCGGGGCTGGCGTTCAGGATCGATGGCGAACCGCTGGTTCCCGACTGCCGCCCGTCGCCGATGCAGGGCAGCGAATGGACACCCTCGGTGATCAGATACGCCGGCGGACGCATGTTCACGACTTCCGCCGCGCCCGGATAGCCGATCGGCCCGGCGCCGCGCATGAACAGCAACGTCTCCGGCGTGATGCCGGTCGCAGGGTCGTCGATGCGGTGGTGATAGTCCTCGGGTCCGTCGAACACGACCGCGGGCCCCTCGAAGGCATTCGGCATGTCGGGGTTCGACAGATAGCGGGCCCGGAATTCCTCCGAGATGACGCTGGTCTTCATCACCGCGCTGTCGAACAGATTGCCGGTCAGCACGATGAAACCCGCGTCCCTCTTCAGCGGCTGGTCGAACGGACGGATGACCTTTTCATCCTCGATTCGGGCACCGCGACAATTGTCCCCCATCGAGCGGCCGTTCACGGTCAGCGCGTCTTCGTGGATCAGCCCCTGCCCCATCAGCTGGTTGACCACCGCGGGCACGCCACCTGCGCGGTAATAGTCCTCGCCCAGATATTCGCCGGCGGGTTGCAGGTTCACCAGCAACGGCACCTTGTGGCCGTGCTCCTCCCAATCGGTCACCGGCAGATCGACGCCGACGTGGCGTGCGATGGCGGCGAGGTGGATCGGCGCGTTGGTCGACCCGCCGATAGCCGAATTGACCTTAATCGCGTTGTGGAACGCCTCGCGCGTCAGGATGTCGGACGGTTTCAGATCCTCGCGCACCATGTCGACGATGCGCTTGCCGGTACGCCATGCGGCTTCCTGGCGGTCGCGATAGGGCGCGGGGATCGCCGCCGCTCCCGGCAGCGACATGCCCAGCGCCTCGCACAGCGAATTCATCGTCGTCGCGGTGCCCATGGTGTTGCAATAGCCGGTCGACGGGGCCGACGACGCGACCAGGCGGATGAACTCGGCATCGTCGATCTCGCCCGCCGCCAGCATCTGGCGCGCCTTCCACACGATCGTGCCGCTGCCGGTGCGCTCACCCTTGTGCCAGCCGTTCAGCATCGGGCCGACCGACAGCGCGATCGCCGGGATGTTCACGGTGGCGGCGCCCATCAGCATCGCCGGCGTCGTCTTGTCGCAGCCGATCGTCAGCACCACGCCGTCGAGCGGATAGCCGTACAACGTCTCGACCAGGCCGAGGTAGGCGAGATTGCGGTCGAGCCCAGCGGTCGGGCGCTTGCCGGTTTCCTGGATCGGGTGCACCGGAAATTCGATGGCGATGCCGCCCGCCTCGCGAATGCCTTCGCGGACCCGTTCGGCCAGCACCAGATGGTGGCGGTTGCATGGCGACAGGTCGCTGCCGGTCTGGGCGATTCCGATGATCGGCTTGCCCGACTGCAACTCCTCCAGGCTGAGGCCGAAATTCAGGTAGCGCTCGAGGTACAGCGCGGTCATGTCGATGTTGTCGGGGTTGTCGAACCACGCGCGGCTGCGCAGCTTCGGGGCGTCGGTCACGTCAGTCTCCTCAACGCGCCACGGAGACGCGGTAGATCATGCGATGGCGGTATGTCCGGCCCGGATCGAGCCGGGCGGAGCCGAAGGCCGGCTGGTTGGGGGTATCCGGGAACTTCTGCGGTTCCAGCGCCAGACCATCGCCCATGCGGTAGACATGGCCCTGCTTGCCGACCAGCGTACCGTCGAGAAAATTGCCCGAGTAGAACTGCACGCCCGGCTCGGTCGTTAGCACCTCCAGCACGCGGCCCGATGCCGGGTCCTGCACACGCGCCGCCAATTGCGGATCGGCGGTCGCGCCCTTGTCCAGCACCCAGTTATGGTCCCAGCCGCGTCCGACGACGATCTGCGGATCGCGCCCGTCGCGAATACCGTCGCCCAGCACCCGGCCGGTCGTGAAATCGAAGACGGTGTTGGCGACCGGCTTCAACTCGCCGGTCGGGATCAGATTGGCGTCGACCGGCAGGTAGCGCTTGGCGGGAATCGTCAGGCGATGCGCATAGATGCCACCCGCCGCCCCTTCGCCGGCCAGATTGAAGATCGCATGGTTGGTCATGTTGACGACCGTGGGCGCGTCCGTCGTCGCGCCGAAGTCGATCGTCAGCGCGCCGGCGTCGTCGAGCGTATAGGTGACGGTCACATCGAGCTTGCCCGGATATCCCTGATCGCCCGCCGGGCTGGTCAGCGCCAGCGTGACGCTCGCGACCGCGCCCTGCTTAATGTCGACGATCCGCCAGACCATCTGGTCGAAGCCCTTGGTCCCCCCGTGCAGCGACGCCTCGCCGTTGTTCTTCGGCAGCTGATAGGTCCGACCGTCGAGCGTGAAGCGGCCACCCGCGATGCGGTTC
>DASTEN010000136.1:0-2261 GCA_035709645.1 Sphingomonas sp. | reverse complement strand
CAGGCGTGCGTATCGTCGCCCTGCCCGGTCTCGAGCGGCTACTGTGCCAGCCACGCCGATAGGGCGAACCCGGCGCTAGAGCGGCCTCCGACCGGATTGGATCGTCGGCACGGAGGGGATTTCGGTTCGGGGCAAGGCGCGAGGAGGGAGCGATGCAGTCGCATCGTGACCGACGAGCAACGCCGCCCCGGCGCGAAATCACCCCGCCGCGAAGCGGGCGCCCGCAGGGCGATGACGATGGTTCAATCTGGTCGGAAACCGCTCTAAGTTCACACTCGTGCGCAGTTTGTCGCGAGGGTACGTTGCCTCCTGGAAGACGGAGCGGGACCCCGGATCGGGTCCGGAGTGGCGTCAGGGTTTGTCACGGGTTCAAGGAGCGGGCGCGGGTCGCGCGTCGCCGATCATCGCGTCGCGATCCCCTGTAGGAAAGCGCAAAGCAGCAACGCCGTCCCCGCCACGCCCAACAGGCTGCGCACATCGTGCAGCCGGCCCCAGCGCAACAACAGGTGGTGGCTGTGCGCGTCGCCCCGGCCGGCGATGGCGGGCGACAGGCGGCGGTTGATCGGCAGCAGCGCCGACACGGTGAACGGCCAGTTGGCCAGCATGGCGACCCCGCCCGCGATCGCCCAGCCGTCGCGCAGGACCCAGCCGGCGGCAAGGCCCCCGATTCCCGCGACCAACGCCAGCGACGACTGGATCGGCAGTGCGCGACGATAGCTTTGCTGCCATTGGGTCAGCATCGGCTCCTCGGCCAGCGACAGGCGCGCCGGATGTTCGACCAGCGTGATGTAGAGCGCGGCCCCGGTAAACAGCGTCGCGACGAGCAGGGCGACCAGCAGGAAAAGCATGACGGCATCCTTTCACAATGCGGGATGACGCCTGACGGAAACGGCCCGGTGCGCCATCCCGAACGGGTTCGGGTTGACGCCGCGGGCGGGGGAACCGGCGCACCACGGCGCTGGCGCAGGAACTACCAACCTGCTGCTCTCTTTTCGGCCCGCCCAAGATAACCGCCGTGCGGCCCGGTCGCAAGCCTAGCCCAGCACGCGGCGGACCAGCGCGCCGCAATCGGCATTGCCCGCGCGCGGCGTGTCGTCGCCCTTGATCGCGCGGCCCAGCATGCGCAGGATCCCGCCCGCGCTCTTCACGCCGGGAGGAATCTGCACCTCCGGCGTCTGGAGACGGCCGGTGATGCGCACCGGACGGTCGAGGTGCAGCAGCGTGCGCTGCTTCGGGGTGCCGGTCAGCGCGATCGACAGGGTTTCGTCGGACAGGCGCACCACCCCCTGCCCCCGCGTCTGCGCGCGCGAGGTGTCGATCAGCAGCGGGTCGATCCGCCCGATGCCGTTGGCGACGTCCAGCCGCAGCCCCAGGCAGCGCAGCCGCGCCTGCGCATCGTCGTCGGTCAGCACGCCGCGCGCCACATCGGCGCCGAGCATCGACGCCATCTTGGCCGGCAGCACCCCGCCCGCCGCGGCAAAGCCGATGGTGCCGTTCGAGCGGCCGACCGCCTGGCGGATGGTATCGCCGCTGCCGACCAGCCGCACCCGCGCGCGCAGCGGCGCATCGACCGGCGCGCCGCCGGCAAAGGTGGAGATGCGCGAATCGCTCAGCCGCAGGTCGAAGGTCGTCTTGGGCGTCGTGCGGCCACGCTGATCGACCACCACCTGCCCGGTGATCTTCCCCTGTGCCAACCGCACGGTCAGCGGCGCGACGGTCAGGCGGCTATGGTCAATCGCCAGCACGGTATCGAGGCTGCGCAAGCCCGCCATGTCGAGCAGCCGGTCGACGCGAATGGCGAGCCTTCCGTCGAGCTCGCCCATCTTGGCGAGGTTGATGCGGGTGCCGGGCACGACGCGCGGACCGATGCGGCGCTCGATCGCGGCGGCTTCGGCGCGACCTTCGTCGGTGGCGAGGTCGTCGAACGACAGGGTGGCGAAGTGCAGCCGCCCGTCGATGCCGGTGCGCTCGTCCGCCTTGGTCACCGTCGCGTTGGCCGATGCCAGTCGCGACCGGCCGATGGTGCCCGACAATCTTTCGATCACCCAGGTCGGATCGTCGTGCCGCACGCGGGCGGTCAGTTTGACCGGCTGGGTGCCGAACAGTCCGGCCTCGATCAGGGCGTCGAGCGTCTTCAGGTCGTTGGCGCGCGCGGTCAGGTCGACGGTCATCTGCCGCGTGTCGAGCGGCGAGGCCATCGTCCCCTTCGCATCGACGGTGATCGTCGGCCCGGCGACGCGCGCGGTGAAGGGCCACGCACC
>DASTEN010000135.1:0-3502 GCA_035709645.1 Sphingomonas sp. | reverse complement strand
AGCGGCGGGGTGGAGGGGGCGGGCCGCGAGCGAGCCGGCACGCGGCCGGCCCCCTCCACCAGCTTCACTGGTCCCCATCCCCGTGCCGGGGAGGATATCAGGGTCGCCATGCGAGAAACCTTTCGATCAGCGCCAAGCCGTACGCCTGGCTCTTTTCCGGATGAAACTGCACGCCCAGCAGATTGTCCCGCCCGATCGCCGCGGTCACGGTGCCGCCATGCTCTGTCGTCGCGAGAACGCTGTCGCCGGTAAAGGCGAAGCTGTGGAGGAAATAGGCCTCGCCCGGTACGATCAGCGGGTGGGGGGCGGTCGGAACCACGTCGTTCCACCCCATATGCGGCACGCGAACGCCCGGGGCGACGGACAGGATGCGGACTTCACCCGGAATCCAGCCGAGCCCGGCATGGTCGCCCATCTCGTGCCCCGTGGTCGCCATCAGCTGCATGCCGACGCACACGCCCAGGAACGGGCGCGCCCGCGCCAGCACTGCGTCTTCCAGCGCTGCCACCATGCCGGGCACCGCGCGCAGGCCCGCCGCGCAGGCGCCGAACGCCCCGACACCGGGCAGGACGATCCGACCGGCCTTGCGCACGACGTCGGCATCCGCGGTGACCATGACATCGCGCGCACCCGCGGCGATCAGCGCGTTGTGCACTGACTTCAGGTTACCGGCGCCATAATCGATGAGGGCGATCACAGCAGTTCGGCCACAGCGTCCATCGTCAGGCTGGCGGCAAAGCCGACGATCTCGATCGTCGCGACGCTGCTGGTGACGTAAGGATCGGTGCGGGCGAAGGCCTCGACGACGTCGGCCTTGCCGCGAAAGAGCAGCACGCCGCCATCGGCGGTCGACTTGCGTCCGGCAAGCAGCATCACGCCCTCGTCGATCGCGCCTTCGATCCACGCCACATGCGCGTCGCGCTGGGCGTTCACCTGGTCGATCGGCACGACATAGGTCAGCAGGACCAGCGTCAGCGGCGCCATCGGACGCGCGACCATTACAGCGTCCCCTTGGTCGACGGGATCGCGTCGGCCTTGCGCGGGTCGATCTCGATCGCGGTGCGCAGCGCCCGGGCAAGGCCCTTGAAGGCGGCCTCTGCGATGTGATGATTGTTCTCGCCGTACAGCGTGTCGATGTGCAGCGTGAGGCCCGCGGTCTGCGCGAACGAATGGAAGAAATGCGCGAACATCTCGGTATCCATCTCGCCCAGCCGCTTCTGGGTGAACGGCAGCTTGCCGACGAACCAGGGGCGCCCCGAGAGGTCGAGCGCGACGCGGGTCAACGTCTCGTCCATCGGCGACAGGGCATCGCCGTAGCGGCGGATGCCGCGCTTGTCGCCCAGCGCCTGCGCGATCGCCTGCCCGAGTGCCAGCCCGGTATCCTCGACCGTGTGATGCTGGTCGATATGCAGATCGCCGACCGTCTTCACGTCGATATCGATCAGCGAATGGCGCGACAGCTGTTCGAGCATGTGGTCGAAGAAGCCGACCCCGGTTTCGATCCGGTAGCGGCCGGTGCCGTCCAGGCCGACGGTCACGTCGATCGAAGTCTCGCTGGTCTTGCGGGCGATGGTGGCGGTGCGCATGGCGCGAGCCAATAGCGGGTGGCTCGCGTCGTGCAATCAAACTTCGCGTTGTCGACGCGCAAGCTTGACCGCCACGTCGATTGGCGTCAGCAAGGCGGACATGACCACCGGTGTTGCCGATAGCCTGATTCCGTACGACGAGATCGTGCAGGAGGCGCTGCGCGCCGTCGTCGGCCGCGTGCTGAACAGCATCGCGGAGTCGGGCGGGCTGCCGGGTGAGCATCACTTCTACATCACCTTCAAGACCCAGGCGGCCGGGGTCGACATCCCGAAGCGCCTGATCGAGCGTTTTCCGGACGAGATGACGATCGTCATCCAGCATCGGTTCTGGGATCTTAAGGTGACCGACAAGGGCTTCTCCGTCGGCCTGTCGTTCAATCAGGTGCCGTCGACGCTGGTCATCCCGTTCGCGGCGATCACCGGGTTTCACGATCCGGCGGTCAACTTCGAACTGCGCTTCCAGGCGAACGACGACGGCGACGTCGAGCCGCATGAGCCGGCAGACAACGACGAGCCGATCGCCAAGCCGGTCGAGGACGGGTCGAACGTCGTCGCGGTGGATTTCAAGCGCAAGCGAGGCGAATAGCCAACGCTATTCACCGGTCGCAAAGCGACGCGCGGCGTCGGCCGGCGCGCACCGCGCGATTGATGTCATGGGATTTACTCCCATGACGGCTGTCTCGACGAAGCGACCGTCATTCCCGCGAAGCCGAGACCTCCGCCAAACTCTTCGCACGTTGCCATGAGTTGTCTTTGTTCCCGCGCAAGCGGGAACGCAGGGTCAAGCAATACAACGTTCATTTGCCCGTGGCCCTGGGCTCCCGCGTTCGCGGGAGCACGAGCATTACCCCCGCAGACGTCCCGTGAAGGCAGGAATTCGGTGCCTGCGCGCGCCTGCGGACCATCGGGGAGATGGCCGCTGCCCTGGCGGGCACGGCGGAACGCGCGGCGCCGTGCGGCGTAGGGTCGGGTATGACCCACACTCGCACCGAAACCGATTCTATCGGCCCCATCGACGTACCCGCCGACGCCTATTGGGGCGCGCAGACCCAGCGGTCGATCGAGAATTTCCCCTTCGCACCCAGCGAGCGTATGCCGATCGGTATCGTCCACGCGCTCGCTCTGGTGAAGCAGGCTGCGGCGCGCGTGAACCGCGGCGATCTGGGTGTGGAAAAGGCGGATGCGATCGACGCCGCGGCGGCCGATGTCGTCGCGGGCACGCTCGACGACCAGTTCCCGCTGGTCATCTGGCAGACGGGCAGCGGCACCCAGTCAAACATGAACGTGAACGAGGTGATCGCCGGCCGCGCCAACGAAGGACTGACGGGCACGCGCGGGGGCAAATCGCCGGTCCACCCCAACGATGACGTCAACCGCGGGCAATCGTCGAACGACAGCTTCCCGACCGCACTCCACGTCGCGACGGCGCTGGCGATTCGCGACACGCTGACACCGGCCGCCAAGCGCCTGATCATGGCACTGGACGACAAGGCGAAGGGCTGGGCGTCGCTGGTCAAGATCGGCCGAACGCATCTGCAGGATGCCACGCCCCTGACGTTGGGCCAGGAGTTTTCGGGCTATGTCGCACAGCTCGAGAACGCGTTGACCCGCATCACCAAGGCGTCCGAACGCAATCTTTTCCCGCTCGCCCAAGGCGGCACCGCGGTCGGCACCGGGCTCAACGCGCCGGACGGCTTTGGCCCCGCAATGGCCGCGGCACTCGCTCACCTGACGGGCCTCGCCTTCACCAGCGCCGACAACAAGTTCGAGGCACTGGCGTCGAACGACGGCTTGGTCGACGTATCGGGCACGCTGTCGGTCCTCGCGGTCGCGCTCACCAAGATCGCGAACGACATCCGCTGGCTCGCCTCGGGGCCGAGGAGCGGCATCGGCGAACTCATCATCCCGGAGAACGA
>DASTEN010000134.1:0-5396 GCA_035709645.1 Sphingomonas sp. | reverse complement strand
TATCTTGCCGGATCGATGGTCAGCTTCCGTTACGGCGGTCTGGTGAACTACCAGTTCCAGTTCGCCCGCGATCGTCACGCATTGCCGATCACCCGCGCTTACATGCTGGAGGCCGAAGCGGCGCTGCGGGCGTAGCGTGGCCGCCGCCCCGCCCCTGACCCGCCGTGCGATCGTCGCGCAGGCATGGCCGATCATGCTCGGCCAGGCGACGGTCCCGCTGGTCGGGATCGTCGATACCGCGGTGATCGGCCGGACCGGGGATGCGGTGGCGCTGGCCGGGGTGGCGCTGGGCGGCACGATCATCAGCTTCCTGTTCTGGAGCTTCGGCTTCCTGCGGATGGGGATGACCGGCCTGACCGCGCAGGCAAGCGGCCGGCGCGACGCATGCGAGGTGTCGGCGCTGCTTGCGCGCGGAGTGGCGATCGGCGGCGGGTTGGGCATCGCGCTGGCGCTCGCGCAGGTGGTGCTGATCCCGGCGGCGTTTGCGCTTCTCGCCGGCGGGGCGGCGATCGACACCGCCGCGCGCGCCTATGTTTCGGCGCGGTTCGTCGGTGCGCCGGCAGCACTTGCGGTCTTCGCCATCAACGGCTGGCTGCTGGGAATCGGGCGGACCCGCGCCGCGCTGCTGCTCCAGGTCTGGATGAACCTGGTCAACATCGCCGCCTGCGCGCTGCTGGTCTGGCATCTTGGGCTTGGTGCGCAGGGGGTCGGGCTGAGCACCGCCATCGCCGAATGGAGTGCGCTGCTGGCCGGTATGGCGATCGTTGCGCCTCAGGTCCGGGGTCTGGCGTGGGGCCGCGTCTTCGACCGCGCCGCCCTTCGCCGGCTGGTTGCGGTCAATACCGACATCATGATCCGCACCGTCGCGCTGCTGGCGCTGCTCGCCTGGTTCGCCAATGCCGGAGCGCGGTTGGGCGCGGAGACACTCGCTGCCAATCAGATCCTGATGCAGGCGGTCGCGTTGGTCGCGTTCGTGCTCGATGGCTTCGCCTTCACCGCCGAAGCGCGCGTCGGCCATGCGATCGGTGCGGGATCGCGTACCGACATGGTGCGGGCGATCCGGCTGACCGGCGAATTCTCGCTGGCCGCAGCGATCCTGTTCGCCGGGCTGATCGCCCTGGGCGGTGCCGCCGCGATCCCGGTCATGACGACCAACGCCGCCGTACGCGACCAGGCGACCGCGCTGTTGCCGTTCGTCGCCGTACTGCCCATCGTCGGCATGCCGGCCTGGCTGCTCGACGGCATCTTCATCGGCGCGACCGAAGGGCGGTCCCTGCGCAATGCCGCGATCCTGGCGACGACGCTCTACATCGCGACCGATCTGGCCCTGCGTGGCCGCGGCGACACCGGCGTGTGGATCGCGCTGCTGCTGAGCTACGTCTACCGCGCCGGTGCGCTCGGGGCCTATCTGCCGCGCGTGCTGCGTCGGGTCACTTAGGATCGGCGTCGCGCTCTGCGGCGGTGACGGTGCCGTCCTTGTCGGCATCCAACTTGTCGAAACGCGGCATTTCCGATGCGACCGCCTCGGCTATCGTCACCGTGCCATCGCCGTTCGCATCGCGCTTCGCCAGCGATTTGCGCGTCGACTCGAGGGTGTAGGGCGTGCCGTCCTTCTTCGTCGGACGGACCTGCATGATCTCCTCGGCTGTGACGGTGCCGTCCTTGTTGACGTCGTACCGTTCATACTTGCGCGTCTGCTGCTTCTCGAAACCCGCCTTTGTCATCGGCTTGTCCGACTGAGCGACGGCCGGGCCGGCGACGACCAGCGCGGCCAGCAGTGCGATCGACTTCATTGCATTCCTCCCCTTCGATATTCGACGCCGCAACCATAGCGTGGCGGCCGCACGCGTAAAGTTGCCCCCGCCGGCCGAGCCGACTAAAGGCGCGGCCATGACCGACTCCTCCATCAAGCGTGTCGTGCTCGCCTATTCGGGCGGCCTCGACACTTCCGTGATTCTCAAGTGGCTCCAGACCGAGTACAAGTGCGAGGTGGTGACCTTCACCGCCGACCTGGGTCAGGGCGAGGAATTGGAGCCCGCGCGGCGCAAGGCGGAGATGGCGGGGGTCAAGCCCGAACATATCTTCATCGACGACCTGCGCGAGGAATTCGTGCGCGACTACGTCTTCCCGATGATGCGCGCGAACGCGCTGTACGAGGGGTTGTACCTGCTTGGCACGTCGATCGCGCGCCCGCTGATCGCCAAGCGTCAAATCGAGATTGCCAAGCTCGTCGCAGCCGATGCCGTCAGCCACGGCGCGACCGGCAAGGGCAACGACCAGGTCCGCTTCGAACTCGGCTATTATGCGCTGAACCCTGATATCAAGGTCATCGCGCCGTGGCGCGAATGGGACCTGACCAGCCGCACCCGGCTGATCGAGTTTGCCGAGGCGCACCAGATCCCGGTCAGCAAGGACAAGCGCGGCGAAGCGCCGTTTTCGACCGATGCGAACCTGCTGCACACCTCGTCCGAGGGCAAGGTGCTCGAGGATCCGTGGGACGAGGTGCCGGACTATGTCTATTCGCGTACGGTCAATCCGGAAGACGCACCGGACCAGCCTGAGACTATCACGATCGATTTCGAACGCGGCGACGGCGTTGCGTTGAATGGTCAGGCGATGAGCCCGGCGACGCTGCTGGCGGCGTTGAACGATCTGGGCCGCACGCACGGCATCGGACGCCTCGACCTGGTCGAGAATCGCTTCGTCGGCATGAAGAGCCGCGGCATGTACGAAACGCCGGGCGGCACCATCTACGCCCTCGCCCACCGTGGCATCGAACAGATCACGCTCGACCGGGGCGCCGCGCACTTGAAGGACGAACTGGCGCCGCGCTATGCCGAACTGGTCTACAACGGCTTCTGGTTCTCGCCCGAGCGGGAGATGTTGCAGGCCGCGGTCGATCACAGCCAGGAAAAGGTATCGGGTACCGTCCGGCTGAAGCTGTACAAGGGCAACGTCATCGTGACGGGTCGCAAGTCGCCCAACTCGCTCTACAGCGAAAAGGTCGTGACGTTTGAAGACGACCAGGGCGCCTACGACCAGCGCGACGCGGCAGGCTTCATCAAACTGAACGCCCTGCGCCTGCGCTTGCTGGGCCGTCGCGACCGTTGATGCCCTGTTAACCATGCCCCGCTAGCCCGATGCCATGCAGTCGGGCGCGCGGGATTGGTGGCAGACGCGGTGGTTCTTCGCCGCTGCCGTTCTGCTCGCAGCCCTGCCGCTGGTGTGGCCCGCTGTGGGGCCGCTGACCGACCTTCCCGGACATATCGGGCGGTATCGGGTCATGCTGGACGGCGGCGCCGGACCGTTGGCGCGCTGGTACGTCTTTCACTGGCGGGCGACCGGCAATCTGGGTGTCGACCTGATCGTCGCGGCGCTCGCGCCGTGGCTGGGCCTCGAGCCGACGGTCAAGCTGGTCGCGATGGCGATTCCTGCCCTGACCGTCGCGGGCATCCTGACCCTTTCGCGTACGGTACATGGTCGGGCCAGCCCGTTTGCGATCTTCGCGATGCCGCTCGCCTACGGTCAGCCCTTCGGCATGGGCTTCCTCAATTTCGCGCTGTCGATCGCGCTAGTGCTGTTCGCCCTGGCCTTGTGGTTGCGCATGGCGGGCAACCGCTGGCGGGGCGTCGTCTTCCTGCCCGTCGCGCTGACGATCTGGTTCTGTCACATCTTTGGCTGGGCGGTGCTCAGCCTCGCGATCGCCTCGATCGAACTTGCCGCCTCACGCCGACCGATCCGTGCCGCGATCGCGTGCTGGCCGCTCGCTGCCCCCCTGCCCCTGATGCTTTCCACGGCAGGCGGCGGTGGGATGTCCGGCGGATATAGTGTCGGCGGTAAGCTGCTCGCGGTTTATGCCGCGCTGCGCGACACCTGGATGATCTGGGACCTCGCGGCGGTGGCGGTGGTCTTGGCGGCAATCGTCTACGGGCTTCGGCGCGGCCGGATCGACGGCCGGGTCGGCACGGCCGCGCTCACCATGGGTATCGCGCTGATCGCCCTTCCGTCCTGGCTGCTGGGATCGGCCTACGCAGATTCGCGGATCGCGCCGATCGCCCTGATGATGGCGCTGATCGCGGTCGCGCCGGCCACGCGTCGTCAGGCGACGGCGATCGCGCTGATCGGGACGACCTTGTTCTTCGCGCGGATCGTCGGAACGACGGCAAGCTATGCCATCGCCGCACGCAGCCAGGCGGCCGCCTTGCAGGCGCTCGACCATGTGCCGACCGGCGCCCGGATCGCCGTCCTGGTCCGGCCGGGCTGCGAGTCATTCTGGCCCAATGCGCGCTTCGATCACCTGGGCGGCCTTGCCACCGCGCGCCGGCGGGCGTTCGTCAACGATCAGTTCCAGGGCAATGCCGCCGCCCTGCTCGACGTCCGTTACCCGGCGGCGGGCGCGTTCCAGCGCGATCCCTCGCAATTTCTCGACTGCGATGGCGACGCGCTCGACCGAACGCTCGCGACCCTGCCGCGCCGCGCGTTCGACCTGGTCTGGGTGGTGGACCTCGACACTCCGCCACCGGCGCGGATCGCGGGCATGGCGCGGATCTGGGCCAGCGGGCGCCACGCGCTGTACCGACTGGACTGACGGGAAATTAACCATCGTCGGCGTAGTGTCGGACGCGATGCCTGCCCGTCTGCGTCCTGTCCTGCCTGTCCTGGCGATAACCCTTGTGCTGGGGGTCGCGTGGACCGTTGCGGACTGGCCCCGCCTGTCGCGCCTGCTGCTGCCTGACACCGACGACGCGATGCGGCTGCAGCAGATCCGCGACTGGATCGGCGGCCAGGCGTTCGGCGACGTATCGCAACACCGCCTGGCCGGTGGCCTTCCGATGCACTGGTCGCGGATCGGCGACCTTATCCCGGCCACGCTGATCCTGCTGCTGCGCCCCGTGTCCGGCGCCACGGCCGCGGAAGTCGCCGCGGTCGTGATCTGGCCGCTCGCGCAGTTCGCTGTGTTGCTGGGCCTGGTGCGCGACCTGACTCGTCGGTTCGCGCCCGCGGCAGGGCCGACCGCGCTGGTGCTCGCCGCGATCGCCTATCCTGCATCCAGCCTCTTTCTGCCGGGCCGTATCGATCATCACGCGCTGCAATTGCTGCTCGTGCTCGCGCAGCTTCGCGCCATGCTCGCGCCCGCGGACTATCGATCGGGTGCCGTCGCCGGCGGCGCCGTCGCGATCGGCGCGGCGATCGGGCTCGAAACCCTGCCCTTCGCGGTCGTCACGGGCGCGATCGTGATCGTCGAGCGGTGGCGCGGCGATGGCCATCGTCAGACGGGGTTCGGACTGGCTCTAACCATCGGGCTGATCGCGCTCGCACCGATGTCTGCGCGCGGCGGCGCGTGCGACACGATCCAGCCGTTGATGCCCTATGCCGCGGCGACCGGGCTGGTGCTC
>DASTEN010000133.1:0-2304 GCA_035709645.1 Sphingomonas sp. | reverse complement strand
TTTTCCGTTCTCGATCAACCATCCTGATGGGAAAGGTCAGGATTTGCCTTTTGTGAATGTCGCGCGGAGCGCTGCATCGATCGGCGTGCGCGGTTCCTCGCCCAGCAACTCTACAATTCGACGATTGTCGAGCCGCATCGGGTGTTGCCAGTGCGGCGCGATCTCCGCCACCTCGCGCGGGAAGCCGCCGAACGGGGCGGCAAGGCGCATGATCCACCAGGGGAAGCGACGGACGGGCAGGTCGGGACGGCCGACCGCCCGGCGGATCGCCGTCGGCATCGCCGTGCCGTCTGCGTCCCAGAAGCCGGCGAACTGGACGCGCTCGAACGGGCGGAGGTTCTCCAGCACCATCAGGCGCGCGATGGTTTCACAGAGATCCGGCAGATAGGCCCAAGCGTGGCCGATCCCGGGCGCGACCGGATCGATGATCTGCCGGAGCGGACGGACCGGCTTCGCCATGACCTGCCCGAACCAGCTCGATCGCGCATCCGTGCCGAAGAAGTCGCCCGCACGTACTACCAGCCCCGGTACGCCCGATGCCGCCGCATCCTCCATCCGCCGTTCGAGATCGACGCGGACGCGGCCCTTGCGCGTGCGTGGCCGTTGCGCCGTCCCTTCGTCAATCACCGGCGTCATCGCCGGGTCGAAATTGTAGATCGTCCCCGGCAGGACGATCCGGGCACCATCGGCGGCACGGGCTGCGGCGATGCTGTTGTCGATCATCGGTAGGACCAGCGTCTCCCAGTCCCGATAGCCGGGTGGGTTGACCGCGTGGACGATAGCGGCGACGCCTTGGGCGGCCTTCAACACATCTTCGCGGTTCATCGCATCACCGCCAATCCAAACGATCGGTTCGCGCGATGCCGGCCAGCTCGTCGATGCCTTCACCGGATTGCGCGCCAGCCCGCGCACCGCCCAGCCGTGGCGGGTCAGCGCCGCTGCGATGGCACCGCCCACACCGCCGGTCGCGCCGAGCACCAGTGCTGTCTTTCCGTTCATCATCACACCTCCGGATTGGTTTCTGGAGGGGAGGATGCCGATTCGATGGCCCGGCAGGAATTGTCATGTCCTTGCGCATGGCTCATCATGTTTTGATGAGTAACAGGATCGACTGGGAGGATCAGCGCACGTTCCTAGCCGTGCTGGAGAGTGGCAGCCTGTCGGGCGCGGCGCGCATCCTCGCGCTGGCGCAGCCGACCGTGCGGCGGCGGATCGAAACGCTCGAAGCGCGGCTCGGCATCACGCTCTTCACCCGCTCGCCGAACGGCCTGGTGCCGACCGGACAGGCGCTCGCCCTCGGCACCCATGTCCGCACGATGGCAGCGGCATCGGACGCCTTCGTGCGCGCCGCCTCTGCGCCGGCGGGCGGCGTCGGCGGCACGGTACGCGTGTCGGTATCCGAGTTCGTCGGCATCGAGGTGCTGCCCGCCATGCTGGCACCGCTCCGCGCCCGTTACCCCGCGCTGGCGATTGAAGTCGCCCTCAGCAACCTGTCCGCCAACCTCTTGGACCAGGAGGCCGACATCGCGGTGCGGATGCATCGGCCCCGACAGGACGCGCTGGTCGCCCGCCACGTCGGCGTTATCCCGCTGCGCTTCTTCGCGCATCGCGACTATGCCGCCCGGCATGGATTGCCGCGATCGGTCGAGCAACTCGCCGACCATGCCTTGATCGGCCCCGACCGCGCTGGCGACGATCTCGCGATCGTGGATGCGCTTCTCCCGACGCTGCGGCGCGCCGGCTTCGCGATCCGGACGGACAGCCATGCGGCGCAGGCCGCGGCGATCCGCGCCGGCCTCGGCATCGGCGTGCTGCACGTCCCGATCGGACAAGCCGACGCCGATCTTGTCGCCGTGCTGCCCGACCTCCCGGTCTATTCGCTAGACACCTGGATCGTGACGCACGAGGATCTGCGCCGCACGCCACGCGTCGCGGTCGTGTTCGAGCATCTGGTCGCGGCATTCGGCGCCTACATGCATGGGGGAACGTAAGCGGACACCCCGCAGGCTTCGATCTTCTCGGGCAGGATAAAGCACGATCAGTCTGACAGCCTAAACGCCACGGCTGTTTCTCACATCATCGCCGCAAGCGGTTTGTGAGAAGCTGCACGCCTTCCCGATTGACCATCGATTCCGAGAACGCCTGCGCCGTCTCGCGGGCGGTTCCTTATCGGGAAGCCTTCGCTACGCACTTCGAGGGTTGGACATGCGCGAAAGCCGGTGGCTTTGCCGCTCGCCAGAAACATTGTGCGTTGTTAAGTCCATAACGAGGGGGTGATCGGCGCAGGATCGGTCCCGATCGCAT
>DASTEN010000132.1:0-3709 GCA_035709645.1 Sphingomonas sp. | reverse complement strand
GGCATCGTCGATCCGGCCGGGACCCCGGCGATCGGCAAGCCGGTTGCCGAGCTGGAGCACATCCTGCGCGTCAACCTGACGGGCAGCTATCTGATGGCGCGCGAAGTCGGCCGCGCGATGCTGGCCGCAGGCGGCGGGTCGATCGTCAACGTCGCCTCCATGGCAGGCGTCATCGCCATTCCCGGCCGCACGGCCTACGCCATGTCGAAGGGGGCCGTGCTGGGCTTCACGCGGGCGCTCGCCTGCGAATGGGCAGCCGGCGGCGTGCAGGTGAATGCGGTACTGCCCGGCTATGTCGCGACCGACATCGTCCGCAGTCTGATCGCACACGGCCAGGTCGACCCGAGCCGCGCGGTATCCCGCGTGCCGCTCGGCCGCATGGCCGAACCGGAGGAAATCGCGCAGACTATCCTGTGGACCGCGGGTGCCGGCTATGTCGCTGGTGCATCGGTCGTAGTCGACGGCGGTTATGGCCCGTTCGGCGGATCGGCGGCAGCGGCCGACTCACCCGCCCCGCAGCCGCCGGCGCGTACCCGACCGGTGGTCGTCGTCACCGGTGGCGCGAGCGGGATCGGCTCGGCGATCGCGGACCGGTTCGTCGCCGATGGCGCCGCGGTGGTGGTGATCGATCGCGACGCAGGCGCGGTCGCGGCACTCGGTTCCGATCGCCGCGGCGTGGCACTCGACCTGCGCGACCGAGCCGCGACCGAAATCGCCATCGCCGATATCGGTGCGATCGACGTGCTGGTGAACAACGCTGCCATCGCCGACGATTTCGCCGCGACGGCCGACCAGCAACTGGCCGCATTCGAGAGAGGACTCGATGTCAACCTCGTCGCCCCCTTCGTCGTCGCCCAATCCGCCGCCCGATCGATGGTTGCGCACGGGGGCGGGACGATCGTCAACCTCGCATCGATCGCCGCATCGCTGGGGCTCCCCCGCCGCAACGCCTATTGCGCAGCGAAGAACGGCGTCGTGATGATGACCCGAGCGCTGGCCTGCGAATGGGCGCATCACGGCATCCGGGTGAATGCGGTGGCGCCGGGCTATATCGCGACGCCGGGGGTGATGGCGCTGGAGGCATCGGGCAAGCGCGACTTGCGCGCGGTGCGGCGTCGCGTGCCGATGGGTCGGCTGGGGCGGCCCGAGGAAATCGCCGATGCGGTCGCGTTCCTCGCGTCGGATCGGTCGAGCTATGTCACGGGATCGGTTCTGGCGGTCGACGGCGGCTGGGCCGCGTTCGGCGATGCCGGAGATGCCGCGGAGGTGGACTAAGCGGTGCTCCGGCGTGAGCCGGAGCACGAGTGAAGGGCGGGTACCCGGCCCGCCCCGACACCATCTTCAGAACTTGTACCGGATTTCCGCCCCGTACACCCGTCCCTTGTTCAGTGACGAGAAGGTGCCGTTCGGGATGAAGGGCAGTGGCGCTTCGGTGCCGAAGGTCGCTTCGTCCAACAGGTTGGTCCCGAACAGTGACAGCGAGGTACGGCCCAGGCCCAGCGTGACGTTCGCATCGACCATGGTCGCCGCCCGCAGCAGGCCGGTGTTCTGGTCGTTATACCAGGATGCATCGCGATGGTTGGCGCTGACGCGGGCGCTCAGCGATCCGACGCTTCCCAGGTCGCCTTCCCATGCCAACGCGCCACCGTAGCTCCACGGCGCCAGGCGCGGCAGCTGCAGCGCGAAGTCCTTCGCATCGATCACCCGGTCGTTGTTCAGGTCGAAGAAGATCGCGGTATACTTGCCTTCGGTATAGCCGACCTGGCCCGAAAGGCTGAAGCCGGCGCCCGGGCTCAGCTGCGCTTCCGCCTCGAACCCGCGCACGCGGGCGTTCGCCGAATTAGTGATGATCTGGAACGTGCCGACACCCGGCACCGGCGTCTGGATTTCGCGCTGCACATTGCCGATGCTGTTCGAATAGGCGGCGACGTTCAGGCGCAGCATACGGCCGAATTCCTGCTTCACACCGACTTCGTAGCTGTCCTGCTTTTCCTGGTCGAACGGCCCGGGCCTGACGGCCGTGTTCACGTTGCGGAAGTTGTAGCCGCCGCTGCGGAAGCCGCGGGCGTAGAAGGCGTAGACCTGGGTCTGGGGGCTCGGCTTCCACTGCACCCCAACGCGCGGGGTGAAGCCGGTCCAGTCATTCTCGTCGCGGAAGGTGATGTTGCAGGCCCGCGTGTCGAACACGCAGCCGCCGGCGACGATATTGGCGATGCGCACGCGCTTCGTCTCGGTGGTGTAGCGGCCACCGACGTTCAGCGTCAGCGTTGGGGTGAAATGCCAGTCGGCCGATGCGAAGACGCCGTAGCTATCCTGCCGCTGGAAGCCCGCGCCCGCGATGGTCAGCGCGCCGCCCGACAATAGGCGTTCCTCGTAATAGTCGATCGACTGGTTGAAGTAGTAGAGGCCCGTCGTGACGTCGATGCTGCCGAAGGTACCGGCATAGCGCAGCTCGTTGCTCAGCTGGTCCTGGTCGATGGCCGTGCGCGAGTGAAACAGTGTCTGCGGCGTCGCGTCAATGTCGCCCTGGTTGCGCTGCTTGACCCGACGATACCCGAAGATGTTGGTGATCCGGCCGCTGCCCAGACCGACGTCGATGTTCGTCTCGACGATGCCCTGCGCCCAGTCGTTGCGCGAATAGCCTTCCTGGTTGATCGACACGCCGAAGCTGTCGCGCGGGAACAGGCCGTGGTTCGACGCGACCGCGCCGTCGCCGCGCTGACGGCCATATTCGAAGCGCAGAATCGTCTCGAATTCAGCCACCGGCGTGAAGCGCAGTGCCGGGCGGACGACCAAGGTCTCGCTCTTGCCGAGATCCTTGTTGCCGTTGAAGCTGTTGGTGAAATAGCCGTCGTCGTCGTTGTAATAGATCGCCAGCTTTGCGGACAGCTTGTCCTGGACCAACGGGCCGGTCACGACGCCGCTGATCGTCTTCTCCAGACCCGACGCGATCGATGCCTTCAAGTCCATGTGCAGAATGTCGGTCGGATTCGTCGTTCGTACGACTAGCGCGCCGCCGGTCACGTTCCGCCCGAACAGCAGCCCTTGCGGTCCGCGCAGGATTTCCACGCCGGCCAGGTCGAACGTGTCGAGCAGCGCGCCGGCCGGCACGCCCAGATAGATGCCATCGACGAAGATCCCGACGGTTGGATCGATCGACGGAATCGAGCTGTTCACGCCCAGGCCGCGAACCGACAGGTTGGCGGTCCCCGGCTGGGTGCCGACGTCCTCGATCTGCACGTTCGGTGCGCTGTAGCTGAGGCCCGTCAGGCTCTGGACGTGCTGGTCCTCCAGCTGCTGCGGCCCGAAAGCGGTTACCGCGAAGGGTACTTCCTGCACGTTCTTGGCGTCCGCGCTCTTGGATGCGGTCACGATGATGTCGGCGAGGCCGCCCGGGGTTTCTTCGACCGGCTCATCGGGCTGCGCGGTCGCGGGCGAGCTTGCCTGCTGCGCGGCGGCCGGCACGGCCAGTGCGGCGAAAGCAGCGCCGGCGAGTAGCGACGCGGTGATCCTGCGTGCGTCCATTCTATCGTCCCCTCCCATCATCGGTCCCCATAGCGGCGGGGCCGTGCTGTGTAAGATCCCCGGTCCCGTCGGCCGGCGATGCGAGGGGATGATCGGCCCGTGGACGAGCCCGCGACAATTCGCGGAGCCGATCACATTCGGAATATCATATGCGCGAATTCCGGTCATTTCGGGCGCCCGACCG
>DASTEN010000131.1:0-6685 GCA_035709645.1 Sphingomonas sp. | reverse complement strand
GCAGTTGCCTTTGCCGGGCAGGACATGCCTTCTCAAGACTCGAAGACCATCGTCGTAACGGCGAAGCGATTGGATGCGACCAAAAAGGCGTTGGACGCTTGCATCGCTCGCAAATGCCCACCTGACGAAGAAGTGGCAGCGGCTTTGGCGCATGCCGAGAATCAGTTTGTCGAAGGTGAATATCAGGCCGCCCGACACACGCTGCATGGAACCATCGGCCGCGTGAACAGCCGCGCGAAGGACTATCCGGTCGCCGTCGCCAACATCTGGCGTGCCGATGCGCGCATATCGGCTCATCTCGGCGAAGATCGATGGATGCGCAGTGGTCAGCTGGAAGCGGTCGATGCACTGAAAGCAGGTCTAAATAATGCCGACGATCGGGTGCTGCTTCAGCGACTGCAGATCGGCGATGCCTTTATGAAACAGGGTAAGATCGATATGGGCTTGGCGCGCTATCGCCTGGTCGTCGATCAGGCGGAAAAACTGAAGCGTCCAGGCGTACAGGGTACGGCGATGCTGCGGATCCTGCTTGTCGAGGCGGGTCTGGCGGGGCTGCCCGCGAACGCGCTGCACCCGGCGGCCCGCTATGGTGCGAGCGACGCAAACTTTCGCCAGGCAAAGAAATCGGCAGCCGCACTGCTCGCGACGACGGATCCTCAACTGTCCGGCTTCCGCGAGGCGGCTCGATTGATCGACGCGCGGCTCGACGCACAGAAGGGCGACATGCGCGGGATCGAAGCGATTGCGACCGACTTCGCCAAGAACAAATCGACTCAGGCCGTGTTGCTGTACTCGCCCCTCATGAAGGACGTCGGCACGTTCTTTGATCCATCGCGTGGGGGATTGCAGTCGGACGCGTTCTTCGACCACCAGTGGATCGACGCCACGTTCCTGATCGATGGCGATGGGCGAGTGAAAGATGTCGAGGTCTTGCGCGAAAGCGAGAAGCTGAATCCCATCTGGGTCAAGCCGGTCCTGGAAACGATCGCGCGCAGGCGCTACGCTCCCCTGCTCGTCGCTTCGAACAGCGACGGTATACGTCGAGTCGAACGCTACACGCTTACTTCGCCCTGGGTGAACGGCGCGACGGGTAGCAACATTCGTGCGCGTACCGGCGTGCCCCGCCTCGAAGTCCTGGATTTGACGTCCGATCCAAAGACGAGCGCCGCGCCGGTCTCGACGCCGGCAGCGGGCGCTGCGTCAGCCTCGCCCTCAATTCCCGCTGATCAAGTCCCCGAACCCGCCCAGCACGCTGCCTTCGCCGCGGTTGCCGCCGCGGCCGCTGGCGGCGGCGAGCATGCGGCCGGCCAGGCGGCTGAAGGGTAGCGACTGGACCCAGACCTTGCCGGGGCCGGTCAGGCGGGCGAAGAAGGCGCCTTCGCCGCCGACGATCATGCTTTTCACGCCACCGACGCGGACCAGGTCGAAGTCGACCGAGGGCGTGTAGGCGGCGAGACATCCGGTATCGATGTGGAGTTCCTCGCCCGGCGCCAGTTCGCGTTCGATGATCGCGCCGCCGAACTGGACGAATACCCAGCCGTCGCCCGACAGCCGCTGCATGATGAAGCCTTCGCCCCCGAACAGGCCGGTCATGATGCGCTGCTGAAAATGGATGCCCATCGTCACGCCCTTGGCGGCGCACAGAAAGCTGTCCTTCTGACAGATCAGCGTGCCGCCCACCGTGTCGAGTTTCAGCGGCACGATCGCGCCGGGGGTCGGGGATGCGAAGGCGACGCGCGCCTTTCCGCGCCCGTGATGGGTGAAGACGGTGGTGAAGAGCGATTCGCCCGTCACCAGCCGTTTGCCCGCACCCAGCAGCTTGCCCATGAAACCGCCGCCCTGATCGCCCGATCCGTCGCCGAACACGGTCGTCATCTCGACGCTCGCGTCCTTCCAGACCAGCGACCCGGCCTCCGCCACCGCGCTTTCGCCGGGATCGAGTTCGATTTCGACGAACTGGAGTTCCTGGCCCTTGATCTCGAAATCGATGTCGTCGGCAAGGCCGCTGCGCTTGCTGTGCGACCAGGGGCTGGGGGCGGTCATGGGCGATATCTCCAACGGTGTGTCACTAGGATAGGACACGATGGGAGATGGCGCAAGCGGACCAACTCTCTCGCTTCGTCATTCCCGCGAAGGCGGGAATCGATAGTCGCTGAAGTCGCTGAGACCCACGCCGGCCAGCCAGAATTGACTCCCGCCTTCGCGGTAATGACGAAATCTGGGTGTCGCTCGCTCAACGCTGGTTACGCATGTGCCTCACCTGCAGTGCGATGCGGCGGATCGTACCGATGACCATCAACCCCAGCGCTAACGCGATGAACAGGACGGGGACGACGCGGGGGATGCCGGGCAGGACGGTGCCGCGAACGACGGCGATCACGACGCCGACCGCCGCCAGGACGAGGCCCAGGCGGTGCGGGCCGAGGACCGCGTGGGCGAGCGCGACTTCGTAATCGTCGGACCGCGGGTCAGGTAGCTCGGACATCGGGCCATTCCTCGCGCAGCAGGCCCCAGATGAGGCTGTCGCGCACGCCGATATGGGTTTCCCATTCAGCGCGCAGCCGCCCCTCCATCGTGAAGCCCAACCGGTCGAGCAGGGCGTTGGAGGCGGCATTGTCGGGATCGACGTCGGCGGTGATCCGCCGGCTACCTTCGTAGAACAGCAGATCGATCAGCCGCGAGACGCCTTCCCGGCCATAGCCGCCGCCCCAGTAGCGACGCAGGACGATATAGCCGATTTCGGCGACGCCGGGCCGCGAATCGCGTGCCGATAACGTTCCGACGACGGCGCCGGTCGCGCGGTCGCGCATCGTCCAGCCGCGCCACGTGAAGGGCGGTTCGCATTTGGCCAGATATGCGCGGCTTTCGGCGACATCGACGTGCGGCGCGCTGGACCAATAGGTCATCAGATCGGCGTCGCCATAGGCTTCGAACAGGGCGTCGGCATCGGCGACGCTTTGCGGGCGCATCGTCAGCCGGGCGCTGCCGAAGCGGGCGTTGGGGAACGGATCGGTCATGCCGCCAGCGCGTCGACCAGCGCCTTGACCTTTTTCTGACGCCACTGCGGCAGCGGGGCGACCAGCCAATAGCCGTTGGCCGACGCCCGCGGTTCGCCGATCACGACGACGCGGCCCGCCGCGATGTCGCCGCGCGCCAGCAGTTCGGGAACGCAGGCGCGACCAAGGCCGGAGGCGGCCGCGTCGATCGCCAGGCCCGCATCGCCGACGCGGACCAGCGCCGTGGCATCCTCGCCCATGCAGCCGGGCCAGGCGATCGCGGTGTCGGCGCCGCCGCCGGGGGCCGCGACGACCACCATGCCGTCGCTTTCCAGCGCTTCACCTTCATGTTCCCCCGGCCCCGCCCCCCAGCGGACGGCGAGGTCGAGATTGGCCTGGGTGAAGTCGATCTCCTCATCCGCGACGATCGCGAAGCGCAGGTCGGTGTCGGCCGCGGCGAGGTCGGCCAGGCGCGGCATCAGCCACTTCGCGGTCAGGTCGCGCGGGGCGGCGATCGTCAGCACCTTCGACGACTGGCCGGCCTGCATCGCACGGACCGATTCCTCGAACTGGAGGAAGCCCGAGCGCAAGGGCGCGAGCCCGGCCTCGCCTTCCGGCGTCAGCTCCAGGCCCTTGGTCGTGCGGCGGAACAGCACGGTGCCGAGCGTCTCCTCCAGCGCGCGGATCTGCTGGCCGACCGCGGCGGGGGTGACCGCGAGTTCGTCGGCGGCGCGGGTGAAGGACAGGTGACGCGCAGCAGCGTCGAGCACGCGCAGGCCGTTCAGGGGGAGGTGGGTGCGTTTCATATCTCGCGCGCCCATACCCCGTTCGTCCCGAGCTTGTCGAAGGACCGTACTGCGATACGCCCGGGCTGACTTCGCGGCACGAAGAGCGGTGCTTCGACGAGCTCAGCACGAACGGGGTTGGAAGACGCCATCACGCCCCCACCGCCGGTGCGCTGAGCGCGAATTTCGGAATCACGACGTCGAACGTCCGTCCGTCGTCGTCGACCATCCGGTAGCTGCCCTGCATCGCACCGGTCGGCGTCGAAAGCGGGCAGCCCGAGACGTAATCGTAGCTGGCGCCGGGCGCGATCACGGGTTGTTCGCCGACGACGCCCTCCCCCTCCACGCTGTGGCGCGCGCCGCGACCGTCGGTGATGATCCAGTGGCGGGTGAGCAATTGCACCGTGCGGTCGGAGCCGTTCTCGATGCGGATATGATACGCCCAGAACCAGCGGCCACGCGACGGTTCGGACTGGTCGGCGAGGTAGCTGACCGACACGCGGACGCCGACGCCATCGGTATCGGCGGCATGCGGGAACAGCGCGTCCATCATGCCGCCGTCCATCACAGCCCCGCCGCGCTCAGCGCCTGGTCGAGATCGTCGATCAGGTCCTGCGGATCCTCCAGCCCGACGTTCAGGCGCAGCATGCCTTCGGTCACGCCCATTTCGATCCGCTTGTCCTCGGCGACGCCCGAATGGGTGGTCGACGCCGGATGCGTCATCAGCGAGCGCGAATCGCCGATGTTGTTCGAGATGTCGATCAGTCGCAGCGCGTCGAGCAGGGCGTGCGCCTGGGTACGTCCATCGTCGAGCCGGATCGCGAAAATACAGCCCGCCATCGCCATCTGCGACATGGCGAGATCGTGCTGCGGGTGGCTGGGCAGCCCGGGGAACAGCACGCTGGGCACGCGCCCCTCCAGAAACCGCGCGACCGTGAGCGCCGATTCGCTCTGGCGGCGGATACGCAGGTCGAGCGTTTCCAGGCCCTTCAGCACGACCCAGGCGTTGAACGCGCTCAAGGTCGGGCCGGTGTTGCGCGTGAAGGGCAGCAGCGTGTTGGTGATGAAATCCTCGGTCCCGCAGACCGCACCGGCCAGCACGCGGCCCTGGCCGTCCATCATCTTGGTCGCCGAATAGGCGGTGACGTCGGCACCGAAATCCATCGGCCGCTGAAGCGCGGGCGTCGCAAAGGCGTTGTCGACGACGGTGGTGATGCCGCGGTCGCGCGCCAGGCCGCAGACGGTGCGCAGATCGACCACGTCCATCGTCGGGTTGGCGGGCGTTTCGAAGAACCAGACCTTTGTTTCGGGCCGGCTGGCGTCGACGAAGGCCTGGGGGTCGCGCGCATCGACGATCGTCGTCGCGATGCCGAACTTCGGCAGCAGCGTGTCGGTCAGCCAGCGGCACGACCCGAACGCCGCGCGCCCGCCGACCAGGTGGTCGCCCGCCGACAGCTGGCTGAGCAGCGCCGCGGTCATCGCCGCCATGCCGCTGGCCATCGTGCGGCAGGCCTCTGCCCCTTCCAGCAAAGCGATGCGGTGTTCGAGCATCTCGACCGTCGGGTTCTGCAACCGCGAATAGGTCATGCCCGCCTGTTCGCCGGCAAAGCGCGCGGCCGCGTCGCCCGCGCAATCATAGGCATAGCCCGAGGTGAGGAACAGCGCCTCGCTCGTCTCGCCGAATTCGCTGCGCGCGGTGCCGCCACGCACGGCCTGGGTCGCGGGGCGCCAGCCCTGCGTGATCGATCGGTCCTGTCCGGTTCGCCGCTTCATGGGAAAGTGCCTTGCCGGACGCGGGCTGCTCGCGCAACCTCGGGCGATATGCGCCAGATCGTCGCCCGCCCCGCCGTCGCCGCGATCCTGATCGCCCTTGCCGCGCAGTTGCTGTTCTCGATCGGGATCACCCGCCCGTCGACGCTGGTGTTCGACGAGGTCCATTACGTGCCCGCCGCGCGGGTGCTGGCGGCGCGCGAACGGCCGGTCAACACCGAACACCCGCTGCTGGGCAAGGCGCTGATCGCCACCGGCATGGATCTGTTCGGCGACACGCCGACCGGCTGGCGGGCGATGTCGACACTGGCCGGGACCGCGACCGTGCTGGGGGTGTTCGCGATCCTGTTCCTGCTGTTCGGATCGGTTGCGACCGCCAGCTACGGCGCGCTGTTCGCGGCGATCAACATGACGCTGTTCGTCCATGCGCGGATCGCCATGCTGGAACCGTTCCTGGGCGCGTTCGTCACGCTGGGCATCGCCGCGATCCTGTGGGCGATGACCGCACCGCGCGGGAAGGTCGTGCGCCGCTGGCTGCTGGGCGCGGTGCTGCTGGGCCTGGCGACCGGCGTGAAATGGACCGCGGCACCCTATGTCGCCTTTGCCGCCGTCGCGTTCCTGGCCGTGCGCGAAAAGCGGCCGGATGCGTGGCCGGGCCTGGGGCGGATCGCCGCGATCGCGATCCTGGGCGGGGCGAGCGTCGCCACCTATCTCGCGACCTTCTGGCCGGCGTTCCAGTACCGGACCGGCGCGATGACGCTCGGCCGGCTGATCCCGGTCCAGCGCGAGATGTACGCGCAGCAGACGCAGGTGCTCGGCCCCCACCCCTATCAGTCGGGCTGGATCAGCTGGCCGTTCGACGCGCGGCCGATCTGGTACCTGTACGAACCGGTCGACGGCGCGGTGCGCGGCATCCTGTACCTCGGCAATCCGGCGGTGATGTGGGGCGGGCTGGTCGCGGTCGCCTGGCTGGCGCTGCACTGGTTCCGCACCGGCAGCCGCGCGGCGGGCGGTGTCGCGCTGCTGTGGGCGGGGAGCCTGGCGATCTGGGCGGTCATCCCCAAGAGCCTGGGCTTCTATTATTACTATCACCTGAGCGGCGTATTCCTCTGCATAGCGCGTGCCGCCGCATTC
>DASTEN010000130.1:0-2433 GCA_035709645.1 Sphingomonas sp. | reverse complement strand
ATGGTGAAGCCGTTCGCCTGTCCCAAGCCGCGCACCGCCGGCGGCAGCAGCGCGAAGACCTGTGCGTCGCGCAGGCCGCCGAACGCGGCGGAGGCGCGGGCGACGATCGCGTCGGCGCTGTTTTCCTTGCCCTTGCGCTCCGCCCAATCGGTGAAGTTGATGAACCCCTGCCCGGTATTCTGCCCCGAACTGCCGCCGCCGCCGCCGGCGACGGTCAGGATGGTGCGGATATTGTCCTTCTCATAGGTCAGCAGATATTTCTCGACCGCGCGCTGCACCTCTTCGGTCCGGCCGCGCGTCGACCCGGCGGGCAGCTGGAACCGGACGGTCGCCGCCCCCTGATCCTCGGTCGGCAGGAAGCTGGTCGGCAGGCGGAAGAACAGCAGCGCAAGGATCGCCAGCACCGCCGCATAGAGCAGCAGATACAGCCATTTGCGATCGATCACATGGACGACGCCGCGTTCATATTTCTCGACGCCCTTGTCGAACCGGCTGTTGAAGCCGTTGCGCAACCGTTCGCCGACATGCGCGACGCGCGGCAATTTGCGCTCGAGCCAGCCGCGTTCGAGACTGCCGTCCTCGCCGCGCTTCTTCTGCTTGAGCAGCGTCGCGGTGAGCGCGGGCGAGAGGATCAGCGCGACCAGCACCGACAGGATCATCGCCGCGACGATCGTCACCGAAAACTGGCGATAGATGACGCCGGTCGACCCGCCGAAGAACGCCATTGGCAGGAACACCGCCGACAGGACGATACCGATCGCGATCAGGGCGACCTGAATCTCCTGCATCGACTGGATTGTCGCGTCGCGCGGGGAGAGGTCGGGATTCTCCTCCATCAACCGTTCGACATTCTCGACGACGACGATCGCGTCGTCGACCAGCCGGCCGATGGCGAGGACGAGCCCGAACAGCGTCAGCGTGTTGATCGAGAAGCCGAAGAGATAGAAGACGCCGAACGTGCCGAGCAGCACGACCGGCACCGCGATCGTCGGGATCAGCGTCGCGCGCCAGCTTTGCAGGAACACGAACATGACGATGACGACGAGGATGACCGCCTCGATCAGCGTCTTGACCACTTCCTCGATCGACAGCTTGATGAAGGCGGTGGTGTCGTTGGCATAGGCATAGGTCAGGCCGGCGGGGAATTTGGCCGATTGACGCTCGACCTCGGCCTTGACCAGTTCGGCGGTCTCCAGCGCGTCGGCACCGGGCGCGAGGCTGATGGCGAGGCCGGCGCCGGGATGGGCGTTGACCCGGCTCAAGGCCGCATAATTTTCCTGCCCCAGTTCGATGCGCGCGACATCCGACAGGCGGACGGTTGACCCGTCGGGCAGCGTCTTCAGGATGATCGCCCGGAACTGCGCCGGGGTCTGCAGCCGCGACTGGGCGGTGACGGTCGCGTTCAGCTGCTGTTCGGGGCCGGACGGCTGACCGCCCAGTTCGCCGGCGGCGACTTCGGTATTCTGGTTCTGGATCGCGGTAATGACGTCGCCCGGCATCAGCGAGAAGGACGCGAGCCGCGCCGGATCGAGCCAGATGCGCATCGCATATTGCGACCCGAACACGTTGGTTTCGCCGACGCCGTTGATCCGCGCCAGCGGCTCGACCAGGTTCGCCTCCATGAAATCCGACACGTCGCCATTGGTGCGCTGGTCGGTTTCGTCGAAGATGCCGACAATCATCAGGAAGTCGGGGTTCGATTTGGTGACGCGGATGCCCTGTTGCTGGACCTGTTGCGGCAGGCGCGACAAAGCCTGCTGCACCTGATTCTGCACCTGCACCTGCGCGATGTCGGGATCGACGCCCTTGTCGAAGGTCGCGCTGATCGTCACCTGCCCGCGCGAGCTGCTCTGCGAGCTGAAATAAAGCAGGCCGTCGATGCCGGTCAGCTGCTGTTCGATGATCTGGGTGACCGAGTTCTGGATCGTTTCCGCATTGGCGCCGGGATAGGTCGCGCGGATATTGACCTGTGGCGGGGCGACGTCGGGATATTGCGCGATCGGCAACGAAAAGATCGCACCCAGGCCCGCCAGCATGGTGATGATCGCGATCACCCATGCGAAGATCGGGCGGTCGATGAAGATACGTGACATGGCTTATCCCGCCTTCTGTGACGTGGCAGCCTTGTCGCCCTGCGGCTTGGGTTGAACGCGTTGCGGGGTATTGGCCGGGACCGGCCGGACCTTCGCGTTGGGGCGCAGGTTCGCGGTCCCCTGCGTAATCACCTTGTCGCCGGGGTTCAGGCCACTGGTCACGACCCAGAACTGACCCTGCGTCCGGTCGGCCTGCACCGTCTTCTGCACGGCGGTGTCGTTCGGGCCGACGACGAAAACGGTCGCCAGCCCCTTGGGATCGCGCTTCACCGCCTGTTGCGGCACGAGGATGGCGCGCTGGTCGATCGCCTGCGCGAACTTTGCGCGGACGAACTTGCCC
>DASTEN010000129.1:0-5369 GCA_035709645.1 Sphingomonas sp. | reverse complement strand
GCCGCGCCTCTCCCCGTGATCGCCGGACCGTCCCTTACAGAAAGCCTTTCGATGCGTGTTCTCGCCTACGGCCTCTCGGTTTTCCTGCTTGCCGGTACGGCGGCCGCGCAACGGCCGGTGGTGACAGACGCCGATTATACTCGCGCCATGCACCAGCTGGCGCCGTGGACCGCGCCGCTGGTCGACCATGCGGTGCGTGCCGCCCATTGGGTCGATGCACAGCGTTTCTGGTATGTCGACACCGACCGTGGTGTTCCGACGATCATGCTGGTCGATGCGAAGACCGGGGCGAGCCGACCCGCCTATGACACCCGGACGCTGGTCAGCGCGCTGAACGCCGCCGGTTTCAAGGAACGCGATGCGACGAAGCTGGGCCTGAGCGGTTTCGAGCCCGATTATGCGCGGAACACCGCGGTCGTGACCGTGCGGGGCGAGCGATATGCGTGTGGCCTGGCACAACCCTATGGCTGCACCAGGGTCGCCGAGCCAGCGGCCGGGCGGGCGGCGCAAGCCCAGCCGGGGGAAGTCCTGTCGCCGGACGGCAAGCGCGCCGTGTTCCTTCGCGACTGGAACCTGTGGGTGCGCGACGTCGGCAGCGGAGCGGAGCGCCAGCTGACCACCGATGGCGTCAAGGATTTCGGCTACGCCACAGACAATGCCGGCTGGCAGCGTTCCGACCGGGCGATCGTCATCTGGTCGCCGGATTCGAAAAGGCTCGCGACCTTCCAGCAGGACCAGCGCAACGTCGCCGATTTCTCGACGACGACGACGCAGGTCGGCCATTCGGTCGTCGATACGTGGAAATATCCGTTCGTGGGCGACAAGGAGATCTTCAGGATTCACCGCGTCATCGTCGATGTGGACGCCGGGGTCGTGACCCGGCTCAAGATGCCCGTCGATCTGCACCGGTCCTCGCTGTGCGACGACATCGTGTGCGGCGACGGGCCCCAGGACATGCAATGGGCGAAGGACGGCCGGACGCTGGCGTTCGTGTCCACCTCGCGCGATCACAAGGTCGAAACCGTGCGCATCGCCGATGCAGCGACCGGCGCGGTCCGCGACGTGTTCACCGAAACCGTCCCGACCTGGTTCGACAGCGGCTACAACGACGAAGGGATCAACTGGCGCTATCTGTCGGAACGCGGCGAGATCCTGTGGTGGTCGCAACGCGACGACTGGGGCCACTATTATCTCTACAACGCCGCAACCGGCAAAATGGTGCGGCAGGTGACGCGCGGACGGTGGAACGTCGATCATCCCGTCCATATCGACGAGCGCAGCGGAAAGATGCTGGTCGCCGGGGTCGGTCGCGAAAGCGGGAACGACCCCTATTATCGCAGTATCTATGCGATCGACCTGAAGGGCGGCCAGCCGAAGCTGCTGACGCCGGAGCGGCAGGACCACATCGCCATCCCGTCGACCGACGGACGCTATTTCGTCGATATCTATTCGACCCCGCAGGAGCCGCAGACCGCCGTCCTGCGGCGAGCCGACGGGACCGTGATCAGGACGCTGGCGAAAGGCGACGTGACGCGACTGCGCGAGACGGGCTGGCAGCCGCCCGAAAGCATTGCCGTCCAGTGCAGCGACGGCAAGACGCTGTGCCACGGGCTCCTCTTCAGGCCGGCCGGGCTCGACCCCGCGCGCAAATACCCGGTGATCGACTATATCTATCCCGGCCCCTTCACCGGGACGATATCGTCGCGGCAATTCTCGTCGGCGTCGGGCGATGCCGGCGCGCTGGCGCAATTGGGCTTCGCCGTCGTACAAATCGACGGGATGGGGACGCCGCGACGGTCGAAGGCGTTCCAGGACCATTACTACCGCGACATGGGCAAGCAGGCGGTGCCCGACCAGGTCACCGGGATCCAGGACCTTGGCAGGCGCTACGCCTGGCTCGACCTGGATCGCGTCGGCATCTGGGGGCACTCGGGCGGCGGCAATGCGACCGCGTCCGCGATGTTCCGATACCCCGAGTTCTTCAAGGTCGGCATCGCTGAAAGCGGTAATCACGATAGCCGGAACTATGAGGACGATTATTACGAGAAATATCTGGGTCTGCTGACGAACGACGGCAAGACGACCAACTACGACCTGCAGGCCAATCAGGATCTGGCCAAGAACCTGAAGGGCAAGCTGCTGCTCGCCCACGGCATGCTCGACGACAATGTGCCGGTGTCGGCGACGCTTCTGGTCGTCGATGCGCTGCAAAAGGCGAACAAGGACTTCGACCTGATCCTTTTTCCGCGCGCGCGCCACGGCTATGGCGACCAGTCGAGCTACATGATGCGCCAGCGGTGGGACTATTTCGTCGAGCATCTGATGGGGGCGACGCCGCCTACGGAATTCAAGATCGTCGGACCCGGGGCGGGCAGATAAGGCAATCGTTGCGCGAGCGGCGCACGCGATCGTCGCCTTGCACCGCCCGCGCTCTGCCGCCGACCTGGGAGGCGACCCGCTTGGTCGATCGGTCACATTTGCGACACCAGGCGGGCGGTTAAGCGAAAACCTGCCCTGTGTTGCCTGCGCGACGCTTGGCGGGGCACAGCGTGCGCGGTAGAGCGGACGGGATGGCAACAACTGTATTGCATGACTAAGACGGTTGTGCGATGTCGGGGACATGACGACGATGATGGGGAACAGCACGGAAGCTGCGGCGCGCGCCGCGATGGTTGTCAGCCAGTTGCGAACCAGCGCGGTCAGCGATCCGCGCGTCGTCGCTGCGATGGCCGACGTCCCGCGTGAAGCGTTCGTGGCGACCGATGCGGCCGAACTGGCCTATCGCGACCGGCCGGTGCCGCTGGGTGCGGGGCGTGAACAGAACGCGCCGCTGGCGACCGGGCGTCTGCTGACGGCGGCAGAATTGACGCCTGCCGACACGGTCCTGCTGATCGGCGCCGGGCGCGGCTATACCGCCGCGGTTCTGGCCGGGCTGGTCGCGCGGGTCGTCGCCGTCGAGAGCGAGGCCGAACTGGCCGCCGCTGCTCGCACCGCATTGGCCGACCGCGGCAACGTCACGGTCGTAGAAGGCGCGTTGGCCGACGGGGCCGCCGACCATGCCCCCTATGACGTTCTGATCGTCGACGGCGCGGTCGAGCAACTGCCGGAAGCTTTGCTGGCGCAGGTAAAGACCGGCGGCCGCGTGCTTGCCGGGCTGATCGACGGCGGCGTGGCGCGGCTGGCCAGCGGCGTAAAGTCGGACGGCTTCGCCCTGGTGCCGTTCGCCGACATCGACTGCGTGACCTTGCCGGGCTTCGAGCGCGCGCGCGGCTTTCATTTTCCGGGATGACGATGCGACGGATTTTCCTGACGACCGCAGGTGCGGTTCTGGCGGTGGCGGGCGCGCAGGGCGGCTCGGCGGAGACGCTGCGTGAAGCGCTGATTCGCGCGTATCGCAGCAATCCGACGATCACCGGCGCCCGCGCCGATCTGCGCGCGCAGGACGAAAACGTGCCGATCGCACGTGCATCGGGGCTGCCGTCGTCCAGCCTTCAGGGCAGCTATTCGGAAACCCTGCGCCAGACCGGCAACAACATCTTCGCACCCAAGCGGCAGATCAATGCTCAGGCGACGGTCGCGTATCCGATCATCGCGTTCGGTGCGGTCAAGAATTCGGTGCGGGCGGCGGAAACCCGGATCGAGGCGGGGCGCGCCAACCTGCGTGGCACCGAAGCCAATCTGTTCACCGATGTCGTCGCTGCGTACATGGATGTCATCCGTGACGAAGCCGTCGTCGCGCTCAATCAGCAGAACGTTCGGGCGCTGAGCGTCAATTTGCAGGCGTCGCGCGACCGGTTCGAGGTCGGGGATCTGACCCGCACCGACGTGGCACAATCGGAGGCGCGCCGTGCGCTGGCCGAGGGACAGCTTCGCCAGGCCGAAGCGCGACTGATCTCCAGTCGCGAGAATTACATCCGTGTCGTCGGCGGACCGGCCGGCGTGCTGCAGTCGCCGCCCCCGCTACCGAACCTGCCGGGCGACACGACCACCGCGGTATCGACCGCTCTCGATGAGAACCCGCTGCTTCAGGCTGCGGAAAAGGCGCGCGATGCGACGCGTTTCGACACCCGTGTCGCGCGGGCGTCGCGGTTGCCGCGGATCAACGTCCAGGCCGGCGGCACCTACTACAACTTCCTGAATACGCTGGGCTCGTCGTCGCCGATCACGACCGCGCAGCAGAGCGACTATGGCCTGACCGCAGGGTTGGGCCTGTCGCTGCCGATCTATCAGGGCGGTCGTCCCGCAGCCCAGGTCCGCCAGGCGCAGGCTCGCGAGAGCCAGGCGATCGAGCAGGTCACCGCGACCGAGCGCGGCGTCGTCGCGCAGGTCCGGTCGGCCTATGCGAGCTGGCAATCGGCGCAGCAGGTCATCGCGTCGAGCGAAGTGGCGGTCCAGGCCAACCGTCTTAGTCTGGAAGGCGTTCGTGCCGAAAACAGCGTCGGCACGCGCACCATCCTCGACATCCTGAATGCAGAGCAGGAACTGCTCAATTCGCAGGTCACGCTCGTGTCGGCTCGGCGCGACGCCTATGTCGCCGGCTTCGCGCTGCTGGCGGCGATGGGGCGTGCGGAGGCCGACGACCTGAACCTGGAAGACGGCGGACCGCTGTACAATCCGATCGCGAACTACGACCGGGTGCGCCGCAAGATCAGCGACTGGGGCAGCGATCCCGCACCCGAGGCGGTGGCGACCCGGACGGTCGACGTCGTGCCGCAGACTGCGACGGTGGGTCCCAATCCGGAACTTGGCGACCCGGCACTCGCCCGCCCGCCGGGTACCGATCCCGCGGCGCTGAACCCCGGCCCCGCGCCGGAAGGGGCACCTGCGGGGCGCACCGGTCGACAATCGGTTGACACCGCCCCGGGAAATCCCGCAGGTACGCAACGTTAACCACGTTCCGTCGGGGGCCTGTCGGCATGGGCGATGTCAGTAGCGAACCGACGATGGAGGAAATCCTGTCCTCCATCAAACGGGTGATCGAAGAAAGCGAAACGCCGGCTGGCAACAGTCGGTCGCGCCGGGCGGCGCCGCGACCGATCGCCGCACACGACGATCCGCTGGACGACGATGTGTCCGACGAAGTGCTCGAGCTGTCGGAGCGTGCGCCGTTCCCGGCGGCGGAACCGACGCTGCGCCGTGATACCATCCGCCCGATGCGCACGCCGCCGGCGGTGGATCCGACGCCCGTTCCGCCGCCGGCCGCGCCGACGCAGCCCACGCGCGCTGACGCGATCGTGTCGCCCGATACCGTCGAGGCCAGCCGCAGCCCGCTCGAGGCGCTGTCCCGGCTGATCGTGAAGCCCGACGTCGCCGGCAGCGATACGCTGGAGGGGCTGGTACGCGAAATGCTCCGGCCGATGTTGCGCGAG
>DASTEN010000128.1:0-11031 GCA_035709645.1 Sphingomonas sp. | reverse complement strand
CATGCGGGCGATCGCCGGCGCGATCCGCCGGCTCGCCGCGCGAGGGGACGTGGCGGTGATCTTCCCGGTCCACCTCAATCCCAACGTGCGCACGGTGATGAACGCCGAGCTCGCCGGGCTCGACACCGTCGCGCTGCTCGAGCCGCTCGACTACCCGCACTTCGCGCGCCTGCTCGGCCTCGCCACGCTGATGCTGACCGACAGCGGCGGGGTGCAGGAAGAGGCGCCCGCGCTCGGCAAGCCGGTCCTGGTGATGCGCGACACGACCGAGCGACCGGAAGGGGTCGCCGCCGGCACCGCGAAGCTGGTCGGGGCCTCCGCCGACACCATCGTTTCCGAAGTCTTTACCCTTCTCGACGATAGCAAGGCCTATTCGGCCATGGCCCGCGCCCACAATCCGTTCGGCGACGGCCAGGCCTCGGCACGGATTGCGAGGATCGTCGCACATGGTTTCGGGCTCTGAACTGACGGTTGCCGTCCTCGGCCTAGGATATATCGGCCTGCCGACGGCGGCGGTGATCGCCCGGACCGGTGCTCGCGTGCTGGGGGTCGATGTGACCGCATCGGTCGTCGACACGGTCAATTCGGGCCGCGTCCATATCGAGGAAGTCGACCTGGACGGGCTGGTTTCGGGCGTCGTCGCCCGCGGCACGCTGCGCGCGTCCACCGACATCGCGCCATCCGACGTCTTCGTCATCGCGGTACCGACACCGTTCAAGGACGATCACGAACCCAATATCGGCTATGTCCTGCGCGCCGCGACGACCATCGCCACCGTGCTGAAGGCCGGCGACACGATCATCCTGGAATCGACGTCGCCCGTCGGCACGACAGAGCAGGTCCGCGACCATCTGGCGGCACTTCGTCCCGACCTCAGGATGCCGGGCAAGGCGACCGATCAGGCGGACGTCGCCATCGCCTATTGCCCCGAACGCGTGCTGCCGGGCCGCATCCTGGTCGAGCTGATCGACAACGACCGCGTCATCGGCGGCATCACGCCGCGCTGCGCGCGCAAGGCGCTCAGCTTCTATCGCCGCTTCGTGCGCGGTGCCTGCGTGACCACGACCGCGCGCGCCGCCGAAATGACGAAGCTTGCCGAAAACGCCTTCCGCGACGTCAACATCGCCTTCGCCAACGAATTGTCGATCATCGCGCAAGGCATGGGCGTCGACGTGTGGGAGGTCATCCGCCTCGCCAATCGCCATCCGCGCGTCAACATCCTGTCACCGGGACCCGGCGTCGGCGGGCATTGCATCGCGGTCGACCCATGGTTCCTGGTCGCCGCGGATCGCGAGAACACGCCGTTGATCCGCACCGCGCGCGAAGTGAACGACGGCAAGACCGACGTGACGATCGCGCGCGCGGCCGATCTGATCGAACGGACGGACGGCCCGGTCGCCGTGCTCGGCCTGGCGTTCAAGGCAAACATCGACGACTTCCGCGAAAGCCCCGCCCTGAAGGTCGCGAGCGCGCTGACCGATCGATTCGGCGCGCGCGTCCGCATCGTCGAGCCCTATGCGTCCGAACTGCCGGTCGGTCTCGATGCGCGCGGTGCGACGCTGATCGACGTGGATACGGCATTGGAAACCTGTGCGACGTTGATCGTCCTGGTCGATCATGACGTGTTTCGCTCGATTCCGCTCGTCGAGCGGGCCGCCAAGCAGGTGTACGATACGCGCGGCATCTGGCTCGACCAGCCGGCCGCCCCGCCCTCGCCTGCCATCGTTCCTTTGAAATTCGGGACTTGATCGCAGGTCGGAGGCCCGGCAAGGCCGCGCGAGTTCAGAGTAACCGCGCGTATCCATGCTTCGATCCCTCCTCGCCAAGACCCGAAAAGCCGCGCCGCGCCCGAGCGTGCCGGACGACGTTCGCGTCTATGCGATCGGCGACATCCACGGTCGCGCCGATCTGCTCGATGATCTGCTCGCGCGGATCGATGCCGATCATGCGGCGCGTCCGGCCAAACGGCGGTTGATCGTCGCCCTGGGTGATCTGATCGATCGCGGACCCGACAGCGCGGGCGTCGTCGACCGCATCCTGGGCATGGCCGGTCCCGACGTCCGCGTGCTGGCCGGCAATCACGAAGAATTGATGCTGCTGACGCTCGATGGCGACCGGGAAGCCGCGCGGGTATTCGCTCGCGCCGGTGGCCGCGAAACCATCCTGAGCTACGGCGTCACGCCCGAAGACTATGACCGGGCCGACTTCGACGAGCTGATCGACCTGATGCGCGCGCGCGTGCCGCAGCGCCACGTCGATTTCCTCCGCACGCTCGAGGACCTGATCGAAGTCGGAGACTATGCCTTCGTTCACGCCGGGATCCGCCCGGGCGTGCCGCTGGCCGACCAGAAGCCCGAACATCTGCGCTGGATCCGGTCGGGCTTTCTCGATCACAGGCAGCCACACCCCCGCATGATCGTCCACGGCCACACCATCACCGAGGCGGTCGACGAACGATCGAACCGGATCGGCATCGATACCGGAGCCTATGCGTCGGGAAAGCTGACTGCGATCGGCCTGGACGGCCAGGACCGCTGGTTCATCGCGACGGCGTAAGCAGATCCGCAGGCGGATCGACCGGTCGTCCGCTCGCCTTGACTGCCTTCAAGCGCGCCAGTTCGGCCTGGAGCGCGGTGACCCGCGTCTTCCAATCGGGGTGGGTTCGGTCCGACAGGATTCCCAGATCGTTGGCGCGCAGAAATTTCGTCCAGAATGCGACCGCGTCGTCGGCGCTGTAGCCCGCCCGATCGAGCAGATAGAGGCTCACTCGATCCGCGGCGATCTCGCTGGCGCGGATCGCCGCACCGTTCTTGCCGAAACCGGGCAGCAGCCCCCGAAAGCTTCGCGCCAGCGTTTGCGGATGGCGCAGGATGATATGGGCGAATTCATGCGCGACGACGGGCGCGACGTCTTCCCGCGCCCGCGCCGGATCGACCAGATCGCTGGATATCTGCACGCGGACCGCATCGGCGCTGGCGTTTTTGTCGCTGCCGGCCCGCACTTCGAACCGCGCCGGACAGGCCGGGTCGCCACGCAGGATGTGCTCCGATCGTTGCCCGTGCCGATCGACGACCAGCGTCGCGGTGCCATCCTGCAGCGCTCTTTCGAGCAACGCGGTCGCAACATCGCTGTCGGTCACCGTCGCGGGGCCGTCGTCGCGAACGATCTGCGTCGCGGTGCCGTCGATCGCCAGTATGCCGTCACCGGTTCTCAGACCGGCGCGTGCCGCAGCGCCGCCGGGCACGACCACGAACACGATCGGCCGATCGGCAAAACCGAACATCGATCGCGCGTCGCTGCGATAGTCGCGCCCGAACTGCGACAGAGCCTGAACCGTCATGCCGCTAGCCCACCCCCGGTCGCGACCCAGATTCTGCGCCGCGACCTGAAGCCGGGTGCCGATGGCCGCAACGCTCGCGTCCTGCGCCGCCAGCGTCCGAAGGATCGCACGCCGATCGCCCGTGTCAGGCGCGGCTGCCGACAGTGCCAGAACGGCGCCGAGCCCCAGCAGCGGGCGCACGAAAGACCGCGTAACGAATGCGTAAGAATATCTTGGCATAGCGACGTCGTCTTTGCGCAAAGCTCGTGAACTAGGACAACAGATTATTTTCACCGGAATGAACGACTTCACGCAACCTCTTGTTGCCCTGAGTGTTTGACGGTCCGGGGTTGCGCTGCATAACGCGGCGTGTCATAGCCTCACGAGATTGTGAACTGAAGACCACGTCATAGGGAGTAGTTTATGCGGTTGTCGAAGGTAGTGCTGGCGTATGCGGCAGCGTCGATGGCAGTGATGCCGGTTGCTGCGACGGCAGCGACGGCGAACCCGGCTGCGAAGCTCTCGCTGTCGAAGTCGGTTCCGGCTTCGGCGCGTGCGTCGACCCAGCAGGGCAAGTCGAAGGCCGCTGGCGGTGGCATCATCATTCTGATCGCAGCCGTTGCAGCGATCGGCCTGGGCATCGCCGCTGGCGTGTCGGGCGATTCGAGCCCGGACAGCAACTGATCACCTGATCAGTCCGAATAGAAAGGGGCGACTGGGAAACCAGTCGCCCTTTTTTTGTGCCTGTCGCTTGAGGGAGGTAGCCCGATGATCGGACGCGAGGCGCCGTAGCTGCCAACAGATAAACGCATTGTCCGATCCGCTGCGCCTGACGTGTGGTCGCATCCGCTGCCCGCCCGTCGGCGTTCTCAAGTCACAGGGCACAGGTCACCGGTCGGCGGTGACGGCCCGCCCGTCGCCTGTTGGCCACCGGCGGTCGGCGGTGACGGCCCGCCCGTCGCCTGTTGGCCACCGGCGGTCGGCGGTCGGCGGTCGGCGGTCGGCGGTCGGCGGTCGGCGGTCGGCGGTCGGCGGTCGGCGGTCGGCGGAACTCGGGCGCGCACGCGGGTTCCGGCGTATCGATGCGACGCGGCGAAAGGTTCGACTGCGCCTGTTGGGCGCGCCTGCGCCGCGAACGGGTTGAGAGGTGGTGCCCGGTTGGCTCGCAGCGTTACTGGCCGCGTCAGACCTGCGACGGCTCCGGCATCCCTCTGCCCGCCAGGCTTCTCACCCGCCCCGCCCGCTCAGGCGGGATCGATGCCCAACAGTTCGATGTCGAAGACAAGGACCGCATTCGCCGGGATCGGGCCGGCCCCACGGGGGCCATAGCCCAGCGCGGGCGGGATCCAGACGCGATATCGCGCGCCGACCGGCATCAGCTTCAAGGCTTCGGAAAAGCCGGGGACGACGTCGCGGACGCCGAAGCCGACCGGTTGCGCGCTGCGGTCGAAGACCGTGCCGTCGATCAGACGCCCGGTATAGGTGATGCGGACGGCGTCGCGATCGGTGGGTTTCGCCCCGGTGCCGGGTTGGAGAACGGCATACTGAACGCCCGAGGGCGTCTGGGTCACGCCGGCAGCGGTGCGGTTTCTGTCAAGGAAGGCCGCCGAGGCGGCGGGATCGATCGCCGGCTTACCCGACTTGCGCCAAGCCGCGAGCGCGACGACCAGGAAGGCGGCGACCATCACACCGACGAAGACACCCATCCAGAACGCCTTTCGGGTTGCCGGCCTGACCGCCGCGACGGGGGCCGCGGGGCTCGACGAGGGAGCCGGGTCGATCAGCGGACGGGCTGCGCCGGGCGCGCGCCTGGAACCGCGCCCGGTACACCGCCCTGCATCTGCTGCATTTGCTGCATCTGCATCTGGCGAACGACCGATTCGGGCAGGAAATCGACCAGCTCGACGTCGAATTCGAGCACCTGCTTGGCCAGTTCGGCCGCCTTGCCGTCGAGCGGCGGGGCGCCGGCCGGACGCGGTGCGCCATACCCCAGTTCGGGCTTGATCCACACCTGGTACTTCGCGCCCTTCGGCATCAGCTTCAGGACTTCGGAAAAGCCCGGAACGACGCCGGCCACCGGCATCGGGGTCGGCTGCTGGCTCTGGTCGAAGATCGTGCCGTCGGGCAGCTTGCCGACATAGTTGATCAGCGCGATGTCGGCGTCGGTCGGCTTGGCGCCGCTGCCGGGCGTCAGCACCTTGTACTGCAGGCCCGACGCGGTGGTGACGACGCCGGCCTTGCGCCCGTTCGCGGTCAGGAAGTCGGTCGGCGCCTGCCAGGCGAGCGCGGCGGCACCGACGATCGCCAGCAACAGGCCGATGACCAGATAGGTGACATAGCGGCGCTTGACCGGTGGAATCGGAACGGCGGTGACCGACATGACGGGCCCAGTGCTGCTATGCGGCCGACTTCGGACCGAACCGCGTAAGTTGAGAAAGTTGAGAGCTGTGGAGCGAACCGATCGTCCGCCCCCCTTGCCCCCGGCGCTTACTTCGCGCCGTCGCGCTCCATGCGCTTGCGCTCCAGCTTGCGGGCGCGACGCACCGCGGCCGCACGCTCACGAGCGCGCTTTTCCGACGGCTTCTCATAGTGACGGCGCAGCTTCATCTCGCGATAGACGCCTTCGCGCTGCAGCTTCTTCTTCAGCGCGCGGAGGGCCTGGTCGACATTGTTATCGCGAACGATGATCTGCATAAAACTCAAAAGCTCCGGATCGATAGATAGGCGGCGCCGCGAACAGCGTCCGCGCCGGCAAGTGGCGGGCCAGTAGCAGGCGATTCCCGCTTTTTCAAGGGCGCCCGGCGTCAATCGACTGATAAGGCTGGTGTGCTAGGAACACCGCGATGTCCCGCCCCGCCCCCATCCTCGTCACCGGCGCCGCCGGCTTCGTCGGCCATGCCGTCGCCCACCGCCTGCTCGACCGTGGCGAACGCGTGATCGGGGTCGATTCGTTCGTCCCCTATTACGACCCCGCCCTCAAGGAAGCCCGCGCCGCCACCCTGGTCCGACGCGACGGTTTCGATCTGCACCGGCTGGACATCGCCGACGCCCCGGCGCTCGCCGCGCTGGTTGCGCAACACGGCATCACGCGGATCGTCCACCTGGCCGCCCAGGCCGGCGTCCGCTACAGCCTGGACAATCCGTTCGCGTATAGCCACGCCAATCTGCACGGCCATCTGTCGGTGTTGGAGGCGGCGCGCCACGCGGTCGGGTTCGAACACCTGGTCTACGCATCGTCCAGTTCGGTCTATGGCGACCGGCCGATGGGCGGGCAGGGTTTCCGCGAAACCGATGCGGTGGACGCGCCGGTTTCGCTCTACGCCGCGACCAAGCGGTCGTGCGAGCTGATGAGCGCGTCCTATGCCCATCTCTACGCCATCCCGCAGACGGGCCTTCGGTTCTTCACCGTCTATGGTCCGTGGGGGCGCCCCGACATGGCCTATTTCGGCTTCACGCAGAAAATCCTGGGCGGTGCGCCGATCGAGGTGTTCGGCGAGGGCAGAATGGCGCGCGACTTCACCTACATCGACGACATCGTCGACGGCATCCTGGGCGCGCTCGACAATCCGCCGCCGCCAAAGGCGCCGCGCATCCTGAACATCGGCGACAGCCACCCGGTCGGCCTGCTCGACATGATCGAGACGCTGGAGCGTGCGCTGGGCGTTCCGGCGCACAAGATCATGCGTCCGATGCAAAAGGGGGACGTCACGGCGACCTATGCCGACGTGTCAGCGCTCCACGCGCTCACCGGATACCGTCCCCGCGTCATGCTGGCCGAGGGCCTGGGACGCTTCGTCGACTGGTATCGCGACTTCTACCGGGCGTAGCAGCAACGGGCGCAGCCGCACGCCCAGGCTGATGACCAGCGGCCAGAACAGGGTGTTGCCGATGTCGCTGAGCGTGTCGTCCCAGCGCCACGCGCCGAAGTTGATGCGGTCGAGGACTTCGTTCGCCCCTTCCGCCAGCACGACCGCGGCAAAGGGGATGAAGGTGCCGAACGACCGGCGGGTGACCAGCCGCGCGACCATCAGGACGGCCATGCCGGCATGGATGTGCAATAGGGTGTCGGGCAGGCCGGTGCCGTCGCCGATCCAATCGATCAGGCCGTGATATTCTGCCGCAACCCACTTCATTCCGGCGATTTCCTGCGTTGCATGGCGGCGCAGTAGCGGGAATATGCGCCGCGCCCAAATCTTTCGACCGTCATTCCCCTGGAGGCGGGAACACATGGTCGCTGAGCCCCGTGAGACTCATCACCTTCAGCGGCTATCGATCCCCGCCTACGCGGGGATGACGACGGGCTATCGGACGTCGACCCTAGCCAGTCGGGGGCTGAGCAGATGCACCGCCGCCAGCGCGACGAAATACGCGCTGCCGGCGATGGCGAACAACACGCTGTAATTGTTGTTCGTCGCATCCAGGATGTAGCCGGTGAACAGCGCCATTCCCATGCCGCCGATCGCGCCGACGGTGCCCCCGATGCCGACGACCGATCCGACCGCCCCGCGCGGGAACATGTCGGATGGCAAGGCGTAGAGGTTGGCCGAGAAGGCCTGGTGCGCCGCGGTCGCCAGGCCGATCACCAGTACCGCCCCCCATACCGTCGATATCTCCTGCGCGAAGAAGATCGGCAGCACGCAGGTCGCGCAGATCGCCATCGTCACCTTGCGCGCGAAATTGGGTGTCTTGCCGGCGGCGATCAGTTTCGACGACAGCCAGCCGCCCGCGATCGAGCCGACGTCGGAGATCAGGTAGATCGCGGCCAGCGGCAGGCCGAACGTCTTCAGGTCCATGTCGTAGCGGTCGAACAGATAGCCCGGCAGCCAGAAGAGGAAGAACCACCAGATCGGGTCGATGAAGAACTTGCCGAGTGCAAAGGCCCAGGTTTCCTTCACCCGCAGCACCTGGCCCCAGGTCAGCGGCGTGACCGGATCGACCGGGTCCTGCTGGATGTATTCGAGTTCGGGCGTCGTGACGCGCGGGTGTTCGCTCGGGTGGCGGTAGATCGCCCACCAGGCGATCAGCCAGACGATGCCGAAGATACCCGTCACGTAGAAGGCGACGCGCCAATCGAACATCAGCACCAGCCACGGGACCAGCAGCGGGGTGATGATCGCCCCGACGTTGGCCCCTGCGTTGAACAGGCCGATCGCGTAGGCGCGTTCCTTTTGCGGGAACCAGTCGGTCACCGCCTTGATGCCCGCGGGGAAATTGCCCGATTCGCCGATGCCGAGGCCGAAGCGCGCCATCGCGAAGGTCGTGATCGACGTCGCCAGGCCATGGGCCATGTGGCTGATCGTCCAGATGATGATCGCGATGGTGTAGCCCGCGCGCGCGCCGACCGCGTCGACGATCCTGCCGAAGCCGATGTAGCCGATCGCATAGGCGACCTGGAACCAGAAGACGATCGTTGCGAAATCGCTTTCGGTCCAGCCGAATTCACCCTTCAGCGTCGGTTTGAGCACGCCGATCATCTGTCGGTCGACGTAGTTGATCGCGGTTGCGGCGAACAGCATCGCGACGATGACCCAGCGATAGCGGCCGACGCGTTCCGTGGCGGCCTGTGGAATGCTTGCGTCGGTTGCCATCTGAAGAACCCTCTCGTCGTCGGGCTTATGCCCGTTTCGTATCAGCCGATGATCGTGCAGCGCACGGGATAGCGGTCGTCGAACCGCGCTTCGCACACGTCGCCGATGGCGACCGGGTGGACGCCGGTCACGGCGCCGCTGGAAATCCACTGCCCCGCCTGCAGGGCGATACCGCGTCGCGCGGCGAGGTTGAACAGGAAGGCGGCGGCACCGAACGGGCCGTCGAGCATGTCGGCTGCGCAGGCGCTGCCGATGACCGTGCCGTTGATCAGCAGTTCGACGCTCCAGGCGTTCAGGTCGGCGTCGCGCCACCCGTCGATCGACGCGCCGATGACCAACCCGTTGTTGTTGCCGTAATCGGACGCGGTCACCGGCGGCCCATCCGCGTTGATCCCCGGATAGGGCGATGACGCGACTTCGATCCCGGCATGGACGGCATCGATCAGCCGCGTCGCGGTTTCGATCGTATAGTCGCTCTTGGCCGGATCAGGCGCGGTGCCGATACGCAACAGGAATTCAGCCTCGGCCGCGGCGAAACCGTCGCGGAATACCGCCATGTCGGCAGCGGCGTCGCCGTCCGCGGACACGATCTGGTCGGTGAAGATCGGACCCGCCAGGCGATTGGCACCCAGCCGCTCCAGATGCGGCGGGTTGATCTTTCCGAGCTTCCACCCGCCCACCGTGCGGCCGTCCTGCCGCAACGCGGCGTCCTGTACCTGATAGGCCTGGTCCATCGTCGCCGGCGCCGGGCCCGGATAGGTCGTCAGGGCCCGGCGATCGCGTCGCGCACCGACGAAGGCGCGCGCGATATCCTCGGCCGCGCTAAAACCGGTCTCTCCCAAGCGAACCCCCTCACCAAACGCTCTTGCTTGCAACCGGCTTACGGGAAACCGGTGTCAGCGACAAGGGTCGAAACGCTTCCGCTCGGTCGTCTGCGCGGCTACACATCGATCCATGAAGAGCGAGGGCAAGGCCACGATTAACGACGTCGCGCGCATCGCCGGCGTTTCCAAGAAGACCGTCAGCCGGGTCATCAACCGATCCCCGCTGCTGAACGACGAAACCCGGGCGAAGGTCGAAAAGGTGATCGTCGACCTGGGCTATGTACCCAACCCGCAGGCCCGCGCCCTGGCGCTGCGCCGCAATTTCCTGATCGGGCTGATCCACGACAATCCGAACGCGCAGATGGTGCTGGGCGTGCAGCAGGGCATTCTCGAGGCGATTCGTGACACCGATTTCGCGCTGGTCGTGCGCCCCGTCGACCGCGGATCACCGACCATGCTGGAGGACATTCGCAGCTTCCTGGAACGGCAGCGGCTGTTCGGCGTGATGCTGCTGCCCCCGATCAGCGAGAACGACGCGCTTGCCCGCGTGTGTCGCGAGGCGGGCGCCCGTTATGTCCGGATGGGATCGGCAAAGCTCGACGACGATACCCATGCCGTGGCGTCGAACGATCGCGACGCGGTGGCGGCCGCGACCCGCCATCTGATCGAGGCGGGGCATCGCCGCATCGGACTGGTGCAGGGTCCGCACGGATTCCGGTCGGCCGCCGAACGCCGCGCAGGATTCGAACAAGCGATGGAAGATGCCGGGCTGAAGGTACCGCGCAGCCTGATCGTCGAGGGGACCTATCGCTTCGAAAGCGGTGTGGCGGCGGGGGACCGTCTGCTCGATGCCAGTCCCCGCCCGACCGCCATCGTCAGTTCGAACGACGAAATGGCCGCAGGCGTCGTGCAGGCGGCGCGCCAGCGCGGCCTGTCGGTGCCCGACGATCTGTCGATCATCGGCTTCGACGATACCGCGACCGCCAGCCATATGTGGCCACCGTTGACGACGGTGCGCTGGCCGATCATCCCGATGGCGCGCGCCGCGGCCGCCAAGCTGCTCGCCGGAACGATCGAGGGCGACGACGATGTCGAGGAACCGTCGCTGTTCCTCTCGACGCTGGTCCGGCGCGCGAGTGTGGCCGCCCCCAGGGAGTGATCGGCTCCGGCGTCGAATGGCGTCCTCCGCTGACGCCCTCCGACGACGAAGAACCATCGGGGGCAGCGACTTCGGAGCGACAGCGTGCGGCTCAGTACCCCGGACGGTCGATCGGGGTGGTTCCGCCCGCCGCCGTATCGG
>DASTEN010000127.1:0-4974 GCA_035709645.1 Sphingomonas sp. | reverse complement strand
TCTGACGACGTGTGGTTCGATATTGCCGAGGACGGCGCGACCGAATTTACCGGCTATGCAAGCGATGTCGGCGAAGGCCAGGTCATCGCCATCGTCAAGGACGGCGCGCGGGTCGACAGCGCTGCGGCCGGCGATTCGGTCGAGGTGCTGGTAAACCAGACGCCCTTCTATGCCGAAAGCGGTGGCCAGGTGGGCGACGCCGGTACGATCACCGGCGATGGCGTTTCGGCGACCGTCGCCGACACGCAGAAGCATGTCGGAAAGCTGCATGGTCATGTGGCGACGATCGACAGCGGCAGTTTGAAGGTCGGCGATACCGTGAAGCTGGCAATCGATCGCCAGCGCCGCGCGCAAATCCGCGCCAATCACTCGGCGACGCATCTGCTGCACGAGGCGCTGCGTCAGCGGCTCGGAACCCATGTCGCGCAGAAGGGCTCGCTGGTGTCGCCGGAGCGTCTGCGCTTCGACGTTTCGCACCCCAGCAGCATGTCAGCCGCCGAGTTGTCCGACGTTGAAACCCGCGTCAACGCGCAGGTCCGGGCAAACACGCCTGTCACGACGCGGCTGATGACGCCCGACGATGCGATCGCGATGGGCGCCATGGCGCTGTTCGGCGAGAAATATGGCGACGAGGTTCGCGTCGTGTCGATGGGCACCGAGGATGGCGGCAAGACCTATTCGGTCGAGCTGTGCGGTGGCACCCACGTCAACGCGCTCGGGGAAATCGGCCTGCTGAAGATCGTCGGCGAAAGCGCGGTCAGTTCGGGCGTCCGCCGGATCGAGGCGCTGACCGGCGAAGCGGCGCGAGGCTATCTGCAATCGCGCGATGACAAGCTGAAGGAAGCGGCGGCGGCACTGAAGGCCTCCCCAGACGACGTGCCCGCGCGCGTTGCGACGTTGGTCGAGGAGAAGCGGCGTCTGGAGCGCGAGTTGGCCGAGGCGAAGAAGGCCCTGGCGCTCGGCGGTGGAGGAAAGGCCGAGGCGGCCGGCCCCGAAACGATCGGCGGCGTCGGCTTTGTCGGCCAGGTGCTCGATGGCTTCGAGGCGAAGGGCCTGCGCGGCGCGGTGGACGAGGCAAAGGCGCGGATCGGATCGGGTGTCGCGGCGCTGGTCGCGGTCAACGACGGCCGGGCGACGGTCGCCGTCGGCGTCACCGACGATTTGAAGGACAGATTAAGTGCCGTCGATCTGGTGAAGGCCGCAGTTGCTGCCGTAGGCGGTCAGGGCGGCGGCGGTCGGCCCGATATGGCGCAGGGCGGTGGGCCGGATGGTGCGAATGCCGCCGCTGCGCTGGACGCGGTTCGCGCCGTTCTTAGGGGCTGACACCTCATACCCTCTCCCGCAGATCGCGGGAGAGGGAGGGGTGAAGCGTCGACTTACGCTCCGGCGGTTGCCTTGGTGAATTCGTCGGCGGTCAGTCCGATCAGGACACCCGTTTTGCCGGTGGCAAAGCCGCCCTTTGGCAGGCGGACGTCCTTGCCGGCGGTTGTCGTGACGGTCACGAATTCCGCGTCGACCGCCTTGATCGATCCGACCTTGGTCGATCCATCACGCGCGAAGACCTCGGTTCCCGCGGCGAGGCGTGTCTGCAATTCCGCCGCGGCCTTTGCCTGTTGTTCCGCAAAGCTGGCGTCGAGTTGCGCCTTCGTCAGCGCGATGATCGGCCCGGTCGGGGTCGGGGTCATCGCGTTCAGCGGATAGCTGACCTTGTTGGTGCCGGTGTTGATAACGGCCAGATCGGCGTTGATCGCCTCGATCGTACCGACGTCGGCACCTGCGGTGTCCTTCACGGTCACGCCGACCGCCGGGCCTTGCGGCGCGGTCTGGGCAGCAGGGGCGGTCGTCGCAGGCGCGGTCTGGGCCAGCGCGGCCGGCGCCGCGGCAGTGCCGAGCAGCAGGGCGGTCGCGAAAATCGTCATGATCATCTCCAGTCTGATGTTGGATCGCGCAAACTAACGATCCGGGACCGGATAGGGTTTCCTGGCTGAACCGCGCCTGACGGCACCCTTCAGCCGAGTTCGCCGGAGCGGCGGACTCGGCGGATGCGGGGTTCGCGGTCGAGGTCGGCCGCCGCCTTGATCTGCTGCCGCATTTCGTCGCGCTTCTCGTGGATGCTGGCGATGACCGGGCCCATGGCCACCCCGATATCGACCAAGACGGCCTCCGACAGTTGCAGCGAACTCTCCAGCGTCTCGGGCACGGCGTCGGTCACGCCCGCCTTGTAGAGCTCGGCCGCGTGCCCCGCATCGCGGGCGCGGGCGATGATCGGCAGATTCGGCACCCAGGCGCGGACACGGCGCGCGAGGCTGACGGTAAGCACCGGGTCGTCCATCGTCAGGATCAGCGCATCGGCATGCCCCAAACGGAGGCGATCGACCATCTCGGACCGGGCGACGTCGCCGAAAATGACGGGATAGCCTTCCTTGCGCGCGGCGTTGACGCCGTCGATGTCGGCATCGACCGCGACGAAGGCTTTGCCGTGGACGCGCAGCATGTCGGCGACGGTGCGCCCGACGCGGCCGAAACCGATGATGACCGTTCCCGGCCGATCGGTATCGACCTCGTGATCGCTCAGGCGTTCCTGCCGGTCGATCCGCCGCGCGATTCCCTGTCCGGCCTTCGCCAGCAGTGGAGTGATCGTCAGGCCGATCGCCGTCACCGTGGTCCAGAACGCGGCGGTCGACGGCTGGATGAGCGCCGCCTGGGTCGCGACGCCCAGGACGATCAGCGTCGTTTCGGACGGGCTGGACATGAGAACGCCCGTCTCCGCCGCGGTGCCGGTTCGGGTGCCGGTGAATTTCAGCACGCCGGTGGTCACGACGATCTTGACCGCCATCACCCCGACGATCGCCGCGAGCAGCGATGGCCAGTTCGCCATGATGAGCCGCAGGTCGAGCCGCATGCCGACGGTCAGCAGGAACACGCCTAGCGCCAGGCCCTTGAAGGGCTCGGTCATCACCTCCACCTCTTCGCGATATTCGGTCTCGGCGATCAGCAGGCCGGCGAGCAGCGCACCGACGATCGGCGACAGGCCGGCAGCCGTGGTGATCAGGCTGGCGACGATGACGACCAGCAGGCTGGCGGCCAGGAACAGTTCGGGATTTTTGGTTCGTGCCGCCTGGGCGAACAGCCGGGGCAGTACGAATCGACCGGCGATGAACAGCGCCGCCACCGCGACCGCACCGCGCAGGGCGACGGTGCCCAGATTGGCCCAGCCGTCCTCGCCCGCGGTCGGGGCCATGGCACCCAGTGCAAAGATGATCGGGACCAGCGCCAGGTCTTCGAACAGCAACATCGCGAAGGCCGGTCGCCCGACCTGGCTCGCTGCGCCGACCAGCGGCAGGACGAGCGCGGTCGACGACAGCGCGAGCGCCAGCCCCAGCCCGATCGAGCCCGACCATGGCTGCCCCAGCAGATGCAGGCCGAGGGCGATGATGGCGGCGGCGACCAGCAATTCGAAAGCGCCCAACCCGAACACGAGCCGGCGCATCGTCCACAGCCGCTTGAACGACAATTCCAGACCGATCGAGAACAGGAGCAGGATGATGCCGAGTTCGGCGAAGGGTTCGATCGATTCCGGATCGCTGATCGTGACGTAATACAGCCACGGCGCCTTCGGGATCAACGTGGCGAGCCCGGCCGGGCCGACCAGGATGCCGACCAGGATGAACCCGATGACCGGGCTTATGCGGAACCGCGCGAACGCCGGGATGACGATCCCTGCTGCGCCGAGAATCACCAGCGCATCGGAAAACTGATGATTGCCAAGGTTCAGCGCCATGCCGCCGACCTTAGGCGGGGAGTATTGCGCCTGTCATCCGCGTTGGCGCGTTTGTCCGCGTGGTGCGATGCGGATCAAAGAAAAAAAGCCCCGGTCGCGATGGGCGGCCGGGGCTTTTCAACCTGCGTCGATGATCGACCGGCTTACTGCCAGGCAGCCATCTTCGTTTCGAGATTCTGGCGGACCGCCTCGAAGAACTGCTCGGTCGTCATCCAGGGCTGGTCGGGACCGATCAGGATCGCGAGATCCTTTGTCATCTGCCCGCTCTCGACCGTCTCGATGCAGACCTGCTCCAGCGTCTCGGCGAAGCGGGTGACGTCGGGCGTGTCGTCGAACTTGCCGCGGAACTTCAGGCCGCCGGTCCAAGCGAAGATCGACGCGATCGGGTTGGTCGACGTCGCCTTGCCCTGCTGGTGCTGGCGATAGTGGCGGGTGACGGTGCCGTGCGCGGCCTCCGCCTCGACAGTTTTGCCGTCGGGCGAGAGCAGGACCGAGGTCATCAGGCCCAGCGAGCCAAAGCCCTGCGCGACCTGGTCCGACTGGACGTCGCCATCATAGTTCTTGCAAGCCCAAACGAACTCGCCGCTCCACTTCAGCGCGGAAGCGACCATGTCGTCAATCAGGCGGTGTTCGTAGACGATGCCGGCGTCCTTGAACTTCTCGGCGAAGCCTTCGGTTTCGAACACTTCCTGGAAAAGGTCCTTGAAGCGGCCGTCATAGGCCTTCAAAATCGTGTTCTTGGTCGACAGATACACCGGCCACTTCAGGTTCAGGCCGTAGTTGAACGATGCCCGTGCGAAATCGCGGATCGATTCGTCGAGGTTATACATCCCCATCGCGACGCCGGCCGCGGGGAAGTTGAACACCTCCTTCTCGATCTTCTCGCCGTTCTCGCCTTCCCAGACCATGCGCAGCTTGCCCGCACCCGGCACCTTGAAGTCGGTCGCGCGATACTGGTCGCCGAACGCGTGGCGGCCGACGACGATCGGCTTGGTCCAGCCCGGGATCAGGCGGGGCACGTTGCTGATGACGATCGGTTCGCGGAAGACGACGCCGCCCAGGATGTTGCGGATCGTGCCGTTCGGCGACTTCCACATTTCCTTCAGGCCGAATTCCTCGACGCGCGCCTCGTCCGGGGTGATCGTCGCGCACTTCACGCCGACGCCATATTCCTTGATCGCGTTGGCCGAATC
>DASTEN010000126.1:0-4000 GCA_035709645.1 Sphingomonas sp. | reverse complement strand
AGGCGGCACGCTCGCGCACCGGTAGCGTCGCGATGCGGGCGCGGGTCAGCGACGGCGCAGGCTGGTTGGTGCCGATGACCCTCGCCACGACCGGCAAGGCGAGCGGCGGCGTCGTTGCCACCAGTGTCAGCGCCCCGAACTTACCGAACCTTGCCCACATGAGCCCTCTCCTCTTTCGGTCGCTGCAAGATTTTCCTAGCATGCGAACCTTGTTCCCATTATTTCACCTGTCAAAGCCTGTTTTACAATCAGAATCGGCAATGCATCGGGGGAATTCCCCTGATCCAGGACAAGCGCCCCGCTAGAAGCGGCCTGTCCTGACACCGGTGTCCCAAACCGTGGGACGGAGAGGAGCGACGCGATGCCACGGCCGACCATAGCCATATCCGCCATCGTCGCGACCGCGCTCGCTGCGGGCGCGCTGCCCGCCCAGCCGATCGACCGCGCCGCGCTCGTCCGCCGCCACGCGATCACGCTGACCACGCCTGATCCGCATGCCCCGGTGATGCTCGGCAACGGCGCGCTGGGCTTCACCGCCGACATCACCGGGCTGCAGAGCCTCCCGAACCTCTATTCCGAGCTCGCGCCCCTGCTGACGATGGCGCATTGGGCGTGGCACAGCTTCCCCAACCCCAAGGGTTATTCCGAGACGGACGGGCTGGTGCAGGTGCCGGTCGCCAGGCGCGGAGACCAGCCTTATGCGTGGATGAAGAGCTTCGACGCGATCCAGACCAATCCCGCGCTCGGCTGGCTGCGCGCGAATCCGCATCGCATCTCGCTCGGCCGGATCGCGATGACGATCGACGGCAACGCGCCCGATCCGGCGAAGCTGGCGCGGACCCGCCAGACGCTCGATCTGTGGACGGGGACGCTGACCAGCCGGTTCACCTACGCCGGCCAGCCGGTGACGGTCGTCACGCGCGTCCATCCGACGCAGGATCTGGTCGAGGCCGACGTCACCTCCCCGCTGGTCGCCAGCGGACGGCTGGCGGTGAGCGTGCGCTATCCCGGGGTGAGCGAAAGCATCAATCCCGATCCATCGCGCTGGGATGACGACGCCGGCGGGACGACCGCGATCCTCAGCGCAGCGCCCGGCCGCATCCGCCTGTCGCGAACGATCGATGCGACCCGATATTGGTCGACCGTCGTCGCCAACGGCCGGGTCACGCGGAGTGGCGCCGCAGCGCTGCGCGCGATCGGCACCGACAACCGGCTGACGGTCGCCGTCCGCTTCGAACGCAGCGACGCCGCCCCCGCGATGCCTGCGCTCGGCACGACCGCCACCGCGACCCCGGCAGCGTGGCGGCGGTTCTGGACGAGCGGCGGCGCGATCGATTTCTCGGGCAGCACCGATCCGCGCGCGCGCGAGCTCGAGCGCCGCGTCGTGCTGTCGCAATATCTCTCCGCTGTAAACGGCGCCGGCGACCTGCCGCCGCAGGAAGAGGGCCTGTTCTCCAACAGCTGGTTCGGCAAGTTCCACCTGGAGATGCACCCCTGGCATGCCGGCTGGCAGGCGATGTGGGGGCGGCCCGAACTGCTCGAACGCAGCCTCGGCTGGTACGTCCAGCACCTGCCCAGGGCGCGCGAAGAGGCGGCGCGGCACCGCATCGCCGGCGCCTGGTGGCCGAAGATGGTCGGGCCGGAGGGACGCAACAGCCCGAGCCCCGTCTCCCCCTTCCTGATGTGGCAGCAGCCGCACCCGATCCTGCTCGCCGAACTCGTCTGGCGCACCCGCCGCGACCGCGCCACGCTCGACCGCTATGCGCAGCTGGTCGAGGAGACGGCGACCTTGCTCGCCAACTGGCCGCTGGATGGCCGCGACCTCGGCCCGCCGCTCATTCCGGCGCAGGAGAATTACGAGGCGCTGACGACGAAGAACCCGACGTTCGAGGTCGAATATTTCCGCTGGGGACTGACGACGGCGCAAAGCTGGCGCGAACGCCGCGGCCTGAACCGTCGCGCCGACTGGGACCGGACACTCGCCCGCATCGCACCGCCGTCGACCCGCGATGGTCTGTATCTGCCGGTCGAGAGCCTGCCCGATTTTTGGCGCACCGCCGCCTCGCCCGCGTGCAAGGGCAAGGCCGAGGCGCTACCGTGCCGCAACCGCGATCACCCATCGTTCCTGATGGCCTATGGCTTCATTCCGGGCGCGCGGATCGACCCTGCGACGATGCGCCGCACCTTTGCCGCGACCGAAGCGAACTGGGACCTGCGCCAGACCTGGGGTTGGGATTTTCCGATGATGGCGATGGCGGCCGCGCGGCTGGGAATGCCGGAAAAGGCGGTCGACTGGCTGTTCGCGCCGCAGAAGAACAATCAGTGGGGGGTGACGGGCATGACGCCGCGCGTCCACCTGGATGCGCACGCCGCCGATCTGGTCCCGACCAGCGGCGGCGCGGGTGGCGTCGCGATGGCGAAGAACCCCGACGGCCCCGGCTACCGCCGCGCCGCCGAAACCTATTTCCCTTCCAATGGTGCGCTGCTGATGGCGGTCGGACTGATGGCAGGCGGCTGGGACGGGTCGCACGGCCCCGCCCCCGGCTTTCCCACGACCGGCTGGCGCGTCCGCGCCGAAGGCCTGACCCCCGCGCCATGAAGGATATAGCGATGACCAACGAGAGCCGGCGCGACGTGTTGAAAGGACTGGTGGGCGGATCGGTCGCGCTGGCCGCGACCCAGGTCGCCGCACAGACCCCCGCCCCCAAGCCGTCCGGTCCGCCCCCGCGCGACTGGGTCGACCCCAAGACCGGCCATCGCGTCGTCCGCCTCAGCCCCGATGGCGGCGGGGGCAAGCTGTATTTCTACAAGAACGGCTTCACCCCCGAAGGCGACCTGATGGCGATGTCGGTGCCCGAGGGGATTGCGGTCGTCGACCTGAGAACGCGCAAGCTGCGCACGCTGGTCGCCGATACGCGCGCCGACCTGATGTTCACCGCGCGCCGGTCGCGCACTTTGTTCTATTCGATCAGCGACCCCGGCGAGGCGCAGCCGATGGACCGGGCGCGCACGATCTTCGCGGTCGACATCGACAGCGGCAAGGCGCGGCAGGTTGCGCGGATGCCGAACGGCGTCATCAATTCGCTGAACGCCGACGACACGTTGATGCTGGGCTTCGTCGCGTACGGATCGCAACCGCTGCAACCCGGCGTCGCCGACCCGCGCAACCGCAAGTTCGACCAGGCCGAATATGCCGCGACCGGGCCCGATGGAAAGCCGCTCAACTTCGCAAAGGCCAAGGGCGTCCGGATGCTCCAGCGCTGGGCGGCACGATACCCGATGGAGATCTTCGTCCTCGACCTGAAGACCGGCCAGCGGCGCGTCATCCACAAGACCAACGAATGGATCGGCCACACGCAATTCTCGCCGACCGACCCGAGTCGCCTCATCTTCTGCCACGAAGGGCCATGGGACCGCGTCGACCGGATGTGGACGATGCGCGTCGATGGCAGCGACCTGCGCCGGACGCATGATCGCACGATGAATTTCGAGATCTTCGGCCACGAATGGTTCGGCGCGGACGGGCGCGAGGTCTATTACGATCTTCAGACCCCGCGCGGCCAGGTGTTCTGGGTCGCATCGGTCGATCTGGCGACGGGCAAGCGGGCGTACCGGCTGGTCGATCGCGACGACTGGGGCGTGCATTTCAACCGGTCGATGGACGGCAAGCTGTTCGCCAGCGATGGCGGCGATGCCGACATGGTCGCGCATGCGAAGGACGGCAAATGGCTGTCGCTGCTGCGGCCCGAACCGCTGCCCGATGCCGAGCCCGAGAATTACCGGGCCGACCTGATCACCTGCGAGGTCCTGCGGCGCGAGCGGTTGGTCGACCTGTCGGCGCATGATTATCGGCTGGAGCCGAACCTGACCTTCACGCCGGATGGCAAGTGGATCGTGTTCGTGTCGAACATGCATGGCGCGAACCATGTGTACGCGGTCGAGGTCGCGAAGGGGTGAGGTGCGATGTTTCTTCCACCCCTCCCCTTCAGGGGAGGGGCTG
>DASTEN010000125.1:0-7945 GCA_035709645.1 Sphingomonas sp. | reverse complement strand
TTTTGGAAACGAAAAGGGCGCTGACGGTTACCCGCCAACGCCCTTTTCGGGTCGCTCAGTGCGAAAGGCCGCCACGCCGTCGGACGTGACCGGCTGTGCCGGTCCCGCCGCCCGCCGTGGCGAGTCCTGAATTAGCTGGCGCTAATTCAGGCCGCTGCCGGCAGTGCCGCCTTCGCCTGCGCGATGATCGCGCTGAACGCGGCGCCTTCGTGCATGGCGATGTCGGCCAGCACCTTCCGGTCGAGTTCGATGCCGGCGAGCTTCAGCCCGTGCATGAACTGCGAATAGGTCAGGCCTTCGGCGCGGACGCCGGCGTTGATGCGCTGGATCCACAGACCACGGAAGGTCCGCTTCTTAACCTTGCGGTCGCGATACGCGTACTGGCCGGCCTTTTCGACGGCCTGGCGGGCGATGCGGATCGTATTCTTGCGACGGCCGTAATAGCCCTTCGCTTGGTCCAGAATCCGCTTGTGCTTCAGACGGGTAGTAACACCACGCTTCACTCGTGCCATGTGTCAGGCTCCCTTAGCGCAGGCCGTACGGCGCCCACTGGCGCACGTGAGCCACGTCGGCGTCGGCGAGGACCGAGGTGCCACGATTCTGGCGGATGTATTTCGCGTTGTGCGAGATCAGGCGGTGGCGCTTGCCCGCGACACCGTGCTTGACCTTGCCGGTGGCGGTGAACTTGAAGCGCTTCTTCACCCCACTCTTGGTCTTGAGCTTGGGCATTTTCGTCCTTTCGTTCGGGCGATTTTCGAACAGCCCTGGCAGCCCACACTGGCCAGGCCATTCCGTATCTGAAATCGCGGAAGGTGGCGCCCCTAGCGCAAGGGGGGCGCGAATGCAACCATGCGGAACCGGGGCGGCTCCCGCGGATTGAACCGTTCCATGGCCGACACGACAGTGCCCAGACTGCCGATCCGGACGCCGCTTGCGGCTGCGCTGTCGGTGCTCGTCTCAATCATCGGGCTGATCGTGCTCGCCTGGACGATCCTCTACGTCACCAAGGGGCGTTTCCTGCGTCCGACGTTCGAAAGCGTCGTCGGCGGCTTGACCAACCGCGAGGTCCGCGTCGGCGGCGATTTCCAACTCTATTTCGACCCGTTCGACCTGAAGCTCGTCGCGCAGCGGATGACCATCTCCAACCCGTCCTATGCGACCAAGCCCTATCTGTTCGCCGCCGATTCGATCCATACGCGAATCGCGCCCTTTTCGCTGATCTTCGGCCGTCGCCACGCCCGCTTCCTCGATCTGCAGAACGCCGCGATCGACCTGGAATGGGATCCGCAACACCGCACCAACACCTGGACGTTCAGCGAGAGCAAGGGAAAGCCTGTTGAATTCCCGATCGTCGACCGCGCGACCGTGGTCGGCACGACGCTGCGGTACAAGGATGCGAAGCTTCAGCTGCTGACCGACCTGACGTTCGAATCGGTCCGCTCGACCGGCACGCGGATCGACGATTCGGTACGCTTCTCCGGCGACGGTGTGGCGCGGGCGACGCCGTTTATCGTCACCGGAGCGTTGCTGTCGCCCAACGAAACCGCGGCGCGGGGCCGGAACCAGCTGGTCCTGCGCGCGCGTGCAGCCGGCAACGTCATCACCGTCGGCGGTACCCTGCCGAGCCTGGCCGATATCGAAGATGTGCCGCTGCGCACCACCGCGCGCGGGGCGAACCTCGCGACGCTGCTGAACATCATCGGCGTCGTCATTCCGGAAACGCGCGATTACCGATTATCGGCAAACATGGTGAAGTCCGGCGACGTATATGCCTTCACCGGTATGCGCGGCACGTTCGGTGACAGCGATCTGTCGGGCAGATTCACCGCGGATGCCAGCGGCGAACGGCTGCTGCTGACCGCCGACCTCGTTACCCGCACGCTCGACATCATCGATGCCGCACCGTTCATCGGCTACAACCCCGATACCGTCGCTGCGAAGGGCGCGATGGCCGCGGCGGCGGAGACAGGGGCGGCGCCTGCGCGGCTGTTGCCCGATGCGACCTTTCCGGTAGCGGCGATGCAGCGGTTCGATGCAAAGGTCGATTGGACCGTCCGCACCGTGCGCTCGCGCAGCATTCCGATCGGCGACGTCAGCGTTCGGCTCGATCTGAACCGCGGGCGCCTTGCGCTGTCGCCGTTCACCTTCGCGATGGCGCGCGGCAACGTCGCGTCCGACATCCTGTTCGACACCCGGCCGCGCCCGACGGCGGCCAGCTACGACATCCGACTGGCGCCGACCCCGCTCGGGCGGTTGCTGGCGGGGTGGGGTGTCGATGAATCGGGAACGACCGGCACCGTCCGCGGGCGGATCGACCTCGACGGGCGTGGCGACACGATTCACGATACGCTTGCGTCGTCGCGGGGGCGTATCGCCTTCGTCCTGCCGACGGGCAGCTTCTGGACGCGCAACGTCCAGCTCAGCGAACTCGATGTCGGGACCTTCGTGCAGAAGATGTTCGAGGACAAGCTGAAGGAACCGGTGCGGATCAACTGCGGTCTGGTCGGCTTCACCGTCCGCCGCGGCGTGGCGGCGGCCGACCCGATCCTGATCGATACGAGCAAGAACGTGATGCTCGGCCGCGGCGGTTTTTCGTTCCGCAACGAATCGATCGATCTCGCTTTCCGCGCCGATTCAAAGAAGTTCAGCCTGTTCGCCGGCCAGTCGCCGGTGCGGATCGGTGGCACCTTCGCGTCGCCGGGGCTCGCCGTCATCAGCCCCGAACTGATCGGCCGGGCGGGCGCCGGGCTGGGGCTGGCCGCGGTCGCGACGCCGCTGGCCGGCATTCTGGCGTTCGTTGACGTGGGCGATGCCAAGTCCGCCGACTGCGGCCCGGTGCTGGCCGGCGCTTCCGCCCGCGCGCAACGCACGACCAAGGGCGAACCGCGCGACGACGTGGGCAAGGGCACGACCGCGACGTCGGAGGACGGCAAGCGCACGAAGGGCGAGCGGAAAGAACAGCGGAAGAAATTTCTGGGGATATTCTGAACGGGCGGCCGGCGATTTGCGCAAGCAAATCGCGGACTCGCCACGTCGGGCAGCGGGGTCGCGCCAGCGGCCCCGTCTGACGGCGTGGCGGATGGTGGTTGGATAGCCTTGGCTCTTACGCCCGCGATCTGCCGACCGCTGCTAGCGGGCGAAAACTTAGCCGTAGCTTGTGAATTTCACGCCGATGATGATCCCGACCAGTAGCGAAAGAGCTAGCAGGGCCGTTGCCATAAAGCAGCGTCGAACCCATCCGTCATTTGCGATCATGCCTACTGCAATCGGCAGCCCAGCCATCCAAAGCGCATTCACGGGCGATCTGAAAGCCAAGGCATCCGTAACCAGCACGCAACCTGTGATCACAACGGAAACGAGGCAAATCTGCACGATGTACCTGCGTCGTGAGGGGCTAGCCGTAACGTTCACCAAGCAAAAACTAGAGCGGTTCGCAAGTGTTCGCAATCTAGCGATGCCAAGCATTCGTCAGACTATCGCTTCGCCAGCCACGCCCGTCAGACGGCGCAGGCTGCGTCGGCACCGCTGCCCGTCGTGGCATCTCCTGCGGTTGCCGGCGCAATCGCAGGGTGCCCGTGTCCTACCGCCCCTGCGCGCGCCAGCGGCGCACCGTCCGGTTGATGATCGCGTCCTCGCCGCCCGTTTCGCGCCAGAGCTGCGAGAACATCGGGTCGCCCGATGCCGGTCGCTTCGCTTCGTCGAGCGTATCGAACAGCACGCGGATCGGGGTCGCGACGCCTTCGCCGCAGACGATGCATTCGCGGTTGCGCAAGGCAGGGATCGAATCGAGGAATCCCCGCGCGCCTTCGGGCATCGCGGCGCGGACATAGGCCTGGTCGCGGTCGTTGTTCAGGCGCATCGACAGGATCGTGCCGCACTGCGACAGCACGCCTTCGGCGAGGTCCGACGGGCGCTGGGTGATCAGGCCCAGCGACACGCCGTATTTGCGGCCTTCCTTGGCGATGCGGCTCAGGATGCGGCCGACCGACGACCCGTCGGCGTTGCGTTCGTTGGGGACGTAGCGGTGCGCTTCCTCGCACACCAGCAGGATAGGACGCTGCGGTTCGTTGCGCGACCAGATCGCGAAGTCGAACGTCATCCGGCTGAGCACCGCGACGACCACGGATGTGATCTCGTTCGGCACGCCCGACACGTCGATGATCGAGATCGGGCGCCCATCGGCGGGCAGGCGGAAGATGCGGCCCAGGAACTGCGCCATCGTATCGGCGACCAGCATGCCGCTGAACATGAAGGCGTAGCGCGGATCGCCCTTCACCTCCTCGATCTTGCTCTTCAGCCGCAAATAGGGCGCGGTATCGCCGGCCCGGTCCAGCTTGCCCATCTCGGTCTGGATGAAGTTGACGAGATCGCTCAGTAGATAGGGGATCGGGGAATCGACCGTCAGCTTGCCGAAATCCTGTGCCAGCCGGTTCTTCGCCTTTGCCTGCAACAGGCATTTCGCCAGGATATCGGCGTCGACCTGTCGTTCGGATCCCGATGTCGTGACGAAGACTTCGCAATGTTCCTCGAAGTTCATCAGCCAATAGGGCAGCTGCAGATTGGTGACGTCGTAGACTTCGCCGGTCGTTCGGAAGGCCGCGCCATATTCGCCGTGCGGGTCGATCATGACGATGTGCCCCTGCGGCGCCAGTTCGCAGATGCGGTGGAGGATCAGCGCGGCGGCGGTCGATTTGCCGGTGCCGGTTGATCCCAGCAGCGCGAAATGCTTGCCCAACATCGCATCGACATACAGCGCGGCGCGGATATCCCGGGTCGGATAGACGGTACCGAATTCGATATGCGCCCGGTCGTCGGCGGCATAGATCTGTTTCATGTCCGCGGTCGACACTGGATAGACCAGCGTGCCGGGCGAGGGGTAGCGGGTGACTCCGCGGCGGAAGCGATAGAGCTTGCCGGTCAGTTTTTCCTCATCGCCCTCACCCAAAAAATCGATCTGGGCGACCACGCGGCTGTCGTGGGTTTCGGACAGGCGCATCGCGCGCACGTTGGCGATCAGCCAGGTATGGCCGACACGCAGCTTGATCTGGCTGCCGACCTGGCCCGCACTGGCGATCGACGGATCGGGGTGGTCGGCCAGCGCATCGAGGCGATCGAGGTCGAGCACGACCTGGCTGGACGAGCCGGAGATTTCGAACACGACGCCGATTTCGGCCGGCGCAGCCACGCCCTCACCCGGCCGCACGCCGGCGCTGGGCCCCGGTTCGGCGCCCTCGAAACCGCGCCTCTCCCATGTGTCCGCCATTCGAAACCCCCTGATGGAAATCAGGTCATGGCCGCAGAAGGGTTAAGATCGGGTTTGCCGTGACGGGCAAGTGGCTGCAAACCGGCGGATCGGCGGCGCGTCAGACCCGCCGTGCGATCGCGCCCGCCCCCCATCCGAACGCCAGCGACAGCGCGACCGCGACCAGACCGTACAGGACCGCATGCTGGTCCGCCGCCTGCGCGACGAAGCGTTCGAAGCCCGATTTGCGGATGTCGATCTGGCGGACCGCTGCGGCCTGGACACGGCCGTCTTGGATCAGGAACGTCTCCGCGGTGAACCGGCCGACCGGCACCCGCGCCGGGATGCGGACGCGCGCACGGTACAGGACGCCGTCGGTGATCTCGACCGCCTTTGCGTCCTCGTAATACAGGCCGCTGCGGCGCAGCAGGTCGACCAGCCCGGCATCGAAGCGCGCCTGGTCGTTGGCCACCGCGCCGCTGGCCGGTGACAGTTGCAGGCTGTCCAGCCCCAGCTCGTAGATGGCGCGGGTGCGTTCGTCGACCAGCGTGTCGATCGGGCGGGACGATGCGATCGCGTAGAAGCCGGGCGCGGAGCGATAGCGCATGCGTTCGGCATTCACCCAGATGCCGGCGACCTTTTCCTTCTCGCGCACCAGGATCGACTGCGCCGGGCCCTTCACGACGACGACGATGTCGGCGGGGCGTTTCGGGTCGGGTGTCGCGCCGCGCGGGTACAGGATCGCACCGAACAGCAACAGGTCGGCGCCGGTGAAGGAATAGGCGATCTCGATATCGCGCTGCGACACGTCGGGCACCAGCACCGGCTTGTCGGCGCCCAGCAGCAACGGCGCCAGCAGGAGAAGAAGCCAGCCCCTCACGACATCGATATCGTGTAGATTTCGTCGGGGCGCCAGGCCAGGCCGAGCAGCATCCGGACCGCGACCAGCAGCACCATGATCGCCAGCGCCAGGCGCAGATATTCCGGTTTCATCTTCTGGGCAAAGCGCGCCCCGACCTGCGCGCCCGCGACCGACCCGATCAGCAGCAGCGCGGCCAGCACGACGTCGACCGCCTTCGTCGTCAGCGCGTGGACCAGCGTGGCGGACGCGGTGACGAACACGATCTGGAACAGCGACGTGCCCACGACGACCTGCGTCGACATGCCCAGCAGATACAGCATCGCCGGCACCAGGATGAACCCGCCGCCCACCCCCAGCAGCACGGTCAGCATGCCGACGACGAACCCCAGCAGCAACGGTGCCAGCGGCGAGATGTACAGGCCCGAGGCATAGAAACGATACCGCAGCGGCAGGGCGGCGACCAGCGGATGGTGGCGCCGCTTGGCGGGCTTGGGCGCGCGCCCCGCGCGCACCGAACCGATCGCGCCCAGCGCCTCGCGCAGCATCAGTCCGCCGATCGACCCGAGCAGCAGGACGTACAGAATGGCGATGACGGTATCGATCTGTCCGCTCGATTGCAGCAGCCGGAACACGCCGGCACCCGCGATCGACCCCAGGATGCCGCCTGCGACCAGCACGGTGCCCATCCGCGTATCCACGCCGCCGCGCCGGAAATAGGCCATCGCGCCCGACACGCTGGCACCCGTCACCTGGCTGGCGGCAGAGGCGGCGGCGACGGTCGGCGGAATGCCATAGACGATCAGCAGCGGGGTCGTCAGGAACCCGCCGCCGACCCCGAACATGCCCGACAACAGCCCCACGCCGCCGCCCAGCAGGACGATGACCAGGGCATTCACCGACAGATTGGCGATGGGCAGGTACAGATCCACGCCGCAGGCGATAGCGGGAAAAGGGGGCGGGGCGAACCCCTGTCGGGTGGGGTTTTCGCGCGTGACGTGCGGTTCCGGCTCGCGGCCGCCGCGCCGTCAGACGCCGCCGGCACGGGTTCCTTGGATCGCTCGGGCAATCCAAGGCCGTCGGGTCAGAAATCCAGTCCCATCGTCAGGGCCGGGCCCGAAGCCGGGCGCGCGTTGCCCGCGATTCGGTGCCGCCAGTCCGCCGCGATCCGCAGCCGTTGCCCGAACACCGGTATCCGCGCGCCCAGGGTCGGGCCGACATCGACGCGCGCGACGCCGCGCTGCGCACCGCCCCATGTCCCGACACCGGCATCCAGCGCGACATCGCCGATTGCGCCGAGCGGACGTGTCGCCCGCGCGCTGCCGTCGACGAATGCCTCGGCCGAACCGCGGACGACGACGCCCGCCTGGCCATAGCCTTCCAGTTGGAAGCCCGCCGGCAGCCGGACGGCGTCCACGCCGCCGCTGACGCTGGCCGAGGGGCCACTTCGCCCGCCGTCGAGCGCGATGCGCTGTTCGGCGACGATGCGCAGCGGCACCTCGCGCGGCCGCCAGGCGATGCCGACCGACAGTTCGCGACCGATGCCGGTGGCGGGCGCCGCGAGGCGCGCCGTCGCGGCGATGCCCGGCGTCAGCGCGTAATCGACCCGTACGCCGCCTTGCGTCCCGCCGAGCTGCGGCGAGACCGCGCCGTCGCCGGCACCGAACCCGGTGCGGGCGATCATCCAGCTCGACACGCTCAGGCGCCGGGCCGTCCGTGTCCGGGCGAGCGGCGTCGCCGGCAGGGGCGGGGCGGGGGGCAGAATCTCCGCCCGGGCGGCGGACGTTTGCGCAAAGGGAGCGACCGCCGGGTCCGGCGCGGCCCCCCGAACCGGCGCTGCCGCC
>DASTEN010000124.1:0-2012 GCA_035709645.1 Sphingomonas sp. | reverse complement strand
TCGTCGAAGGGGTGGACGAAGGTCAGGTCGCGCTCGACCTCCAGCTGGCGGGCATGTTCATATGCCGCGTCGAACGTTTCGCCTTCCAGGATCACCGTCGCGCCGTGGCTTTCGGTCTGCATGACCTTCACGGTCGGCGTCAGGCGCGGCATGACGATGGTGACGGGCACGCCCAGGCGACTGCCGTGATACGCCAATCCTTGCGCGTGGTTGCCGGCCGACGCCGCGATGACGCCCTTGGCGCGCGCCGCATCGTCGAGTTGCAGCAGCGTGTTAAGTGCGCCGCGTTCCTTGTACGCCGCGGTGAACTGCAGGTTCTCGAACTTCACGAACACGCGGGCGCCGGTCAGGTCGCTCAGCGTCTTGCTGTGCAGGGTCGGCGTGCGCACGACCGAACCGGCAATCCGCATGGCCGCGGCCTGGACATCGGCGAAGCTGACGGGAAGCGGATGCTCGGCGGGCGCTGGGTTGGTAGCCATGGACGGCGCGCCTAACCCAAATCTAACGCTACGTCAGCCCCGCGTTGCGAAGGCGTCCCGATACTGCGGCTTGACCGCGCGGAGCAGGGCCGGCGTGACCGGCAGGGTCAGGTCGTAGCTGCCCTCCGCATAGGCGCCTGCGACGTACGGACCAACCAGCAGACCGATCCGGTCGAAGGTGCGCCCGTTCGTCGACCCGAGGATCAGCGTCGTCTCCGACACCTTCGGGCAGTCGTTGAAGCTGTCGCCGTTCCCGCGCACGACCGGTGCGCCGCGGCGCTTGGCGCGTTGGACGTCCAGCGCGTCGCAGAAGGCGGCGCCGATCGCCGACTGGATCGCCGCTTCGGACGTGAAGATGTCGACGACATCCAATTGGCCCTGCGCCTGCCGATCCCACAGCAGGCTGCGGAAGCCGGGCGACCCATGCGCGCCGCCGGTATAGTCATATGTTTCCGCCGACAGGCTCAAGAACCGCGGCGTATTGGCGACGCGTTTCCATTCGACCTGCGAATCATATTTGCGGAACGGAAAGTCGCCTTCCGCCATTTCGCGACGGAATGCGGCCGCGTCCTTCGCCACCGCGGCGCGGACTTCTGCGCGGTCGTCGTCCAGTGATGCGGCGAGGGCGGGGATCGCCGCGGCCTCTGCCGGATAGGAATAGGCGAAGTCGTAATCCTTCGTTTCGACTTTCGTCACGCTGGCTTTCGCCGCCGGGGTGGGGGCTGCAGTCGGAACAGGTGACGGCGACACCGGCACCGCGGCGGCCGGCGACGTCGCGTTCGCCACGCTCGTCGTCCCGGTCGTGTCGGTGTTGCCGCCCCCGCACGCCGCCAGCGCCAGCGTCAGGCCACTCGCCATCATAATCCTGAGCGTTCGCATCACTCTACTCGCCAAAGCCTCGTTGCCCCGATAGGGCTCTTGCCATGCTGAACCCATTCCGAACGTCGCGGTTGCGTCTTGTCCTTGCCGCGGCGACCGCACTGGTCGCCTCGCCCGCTTTCGCCGATGCGCTGATCGACAATGTCAGCGGCGTCGCGCTCGACAAGGACGGGCGCGAAGTGCGCTTCACCGGCATATTGATCAACGACGGCAAGGTCGTGCGTCTGCTGAAGCGTGGGGAAAAGCGGCCCGACCGGCTCGACTGGCGCGCCGACATGCGGGGGCGTGTCGCGATACCGGGCATGATCGACGCGCACGGCCATGTCATGGACCTGGGCTTCCGCGCGATGGAGCTCGATCTGTTCCCGACGACGTCGCTTGCGCAGGCGCAGGCGCGGATCACCGCGTTCGCCGCCGCCAATCCGACGCGGCCATGGATCATCGGCGGCGGCTGGAACCAGGAGGTCTGGAACCTCGGCCGCTTCCCGACCGCGGCGGAAATCGACACGGTCGTCTCCGACCGCCCGGTGTGGATGCAGCGCGCCGACGGTCATGCGGGGTGGGCGAACACCGCCGCGATGCGTGCGGCGGGGATCACCGCAAAGACCGTCTCGCCTCCCGGCGGGCGGATCGAAAAGCTGCCGAACGGCCAAC
>DASTEN010000123.1:0-2094 GCA_035709645.1 Sphingomonas sp. | reverse complement strand
GGAGATGATCCAGAATTTCATCATCGCGGTGATTTCGGGCATCTTCCTCGTCTTCGGCGTGCTGGTGCTGCTCTACAAGCGGGTGATGCCGCCGTTCGTGAACATGGGGTCGCTGTTCCTCGCGCCCTTGGGCGGGCTGCTCGCGCTGTGGGTGACGGGCAATCCGATCTCGATGCCGGTGTATATCGGGCTGCTGATGCTGCTGGGCATCGTCGCCAAGAATTCGATCCTGCTGATCGATTTCGCGCTGGAGGAAATGGCCAAGGGCGTGCACCCGGTCGATGCGATCCTGGATGCGGGCCACAAGCGCGCGCAGCCGATCGTGATGACCACGGTCGCGATGGTCGCGGGGATGGTGCCGACCGCGCTGTCGCTGTCGGGCGACGGATCGTTCCGCCAGCCGATGAGCGTCGTCGTGATCGGCGGGCTGATCCTGTCGACCATCCTGACATTGGTCATCGTCCCGGCATCGTTCAGCCTGGCGGTCGGCATCGAACGCTGGATCGGGCCGAAGCTTGGTCGTCGCCTGCTGACCTATCGCCCTGGCGACGACGGTCAGCCGGTGATCGAACAGGATGGCCCGGACCGTCCCCTGTTGGGACAGGGGCAGCGCAAGCTGGGCCATGGCCAGGGCGACGATGCCGTCCAGCCGGCCGAATAAGATGAAGATGGCTTGAACAATCCCTCGTTTCGGGGATTGTTTCGCCTATGGCACCAGCCGCATCTGCCCTCGGCATCGGGGGAGCCCCTCCCCCCGCCCTCCGGCGGATGCGTATCGTCGCGACCGGACTGCTGGTCGCGATGGCGGTGGTGTACGTCATCGCGCGCGTGAACGAGGCTGCGCATCCCGCGGTCGGATATGTGCGCGCCTTTGCCGAAGCGGCGATGGTCGGCGGTCTCGCCGACTGGTTCGCGGTCACCGCGTTGTTTCGCCACCCGCTCGGCCTGCCGATCCCGCACACCGCGATCGTGCCGCGCAACAAGGAACGCATCGCCGACACGCTTGGCCAGTTCCTGCGCCAGAATTTCCTGATCCCGCGCGTCGTCGCGCGGCGGATGGGGCGAATCGATATCGCAAGCGCGGCGGGACGCTGGCTGTCGAATCCCGACCGCGACGGTGCGGGCCGGTTGCGTCGCGGCGCGTCGCGGCTGGCCGGCACGATCCTGGAATCGCTGGATCAGGAACGGCTCGGCGGCATGGTCCGATCCGCGCTCGCCGGGCAGCTCCGCCGGATCGAAGTCTCGCCGATGATCGGCAAGGCGCTTCAGGCTGCGATCGTCCAGAACCGCCACCAGCCGCTGATCGATGCCGTGGTGCGCTGGGCGGGCAAGACGATCGAGGCGAACGAGCCGATCCTGCGGGGCATGATCTCGTCGAAGGCGGGCAGCATCCTGCGCTGGACCGGGCTTGACGAGACGCTGGCCAACGCGGTGCTCGACGGGCTGTACAAGCTGATCCAGGAAATGGCCGACGACCCCGAACATCCCTTGCGCGCCAAGGCCGAGGAGGGGCTGGCGACGCTCTCGATCGACCTGCAACGCAATTCGCGCGCGCGCCGCAAGGTCGAATCGTTCAAGAACGACATGCTCGAAAACCCCGCGCTGACCGACTGGTGGCAGGGCATCTGGGATCAGGCACGCACCGCGATGCTGCGCCTGACCCGAGACCCCGACGCGCTGATGAGCGGGCAATTGGGCGAAGCGCTGCGCCAGCTCGGCGAGACGCTCCAGACCGATCCGCAGCTGGCGGCGACGATCAACCGCTTCGTGCGCCGCGCCGCAGTGGGCGCCGCGTCGGATTACGGCGACGGCATCGTCCGTCTGGTCAGCGACACCATACGCAGCTGGGACACGCAGACGCTGACGACGCGGCTGGAGAACAGCGTGGGAAAGGATCTGCAGTATATCCGGGTCAACGGCACATTGGTCGGCGGGTTGGTCGGGGTGACGATCCATACGGTGGGGGCATGGTTGTGAGGCTTGCCGCCCTTGCCCCCTTCCCTCCGTCACCCCGGACTTGTTCCGGGGTCCACCATGCCGATGAGGAATGGCTCGCAGTCTTTAGGGAATCCGGTGCCGCCGGGTGGAGCCCAG
>DASTEN010000122.1:0-5684 GCA_035709645.1 Sphingomonas sp. | reverse complement strand
CGTGCCACAAGCGATAGTTCCTTGGGCATGTGCTTCGACTTCGCGCAGCACGAACGGGTTGAGGCGCCGCCGGGTCATCGCCTCAACCGATCAAAGCCTTCGCAATTTCGCATTTGGTCGATCAGTCATCATCGTGTAGCTCTTATGCCACACCCATCGGCACGCGACACTGCGCGTGCCGCGCGCGCCGCGATTTTAGGAGACGAGCAATGGACGCGAAGACCGGATCGATCGACAAGAACGGTGGCGGTTGCCCCTTCGACACCAGCGTGCGCAGCCTGCTGGGCCGCACCAACCGCGATTGGTGGCCGCAGGCGCTGGCGGTGGATATCCTGTCGCCGAACGGCCCGGTCAACCCGATGGGCGACGAGTTCGACTATGCCGAAGCCTTCAAGCAGCTCGACTACGACGCGCTGAAGCGCGACCTGCATGCGCTGATGACCGACAGTCAGCCGTGGTGGCCGGCCGATTACGGGCATTACGGCCCGTTCTTCATCCGCATGGCATGGCACGCCGCCGGCACCTATCGCACCGGTGACGGTCGCGGCGGCGCGAACAGCGGTCAGCAGCGTTTCGCTCCGCTCGATTCGTGGCCCGACAACGGCAACCTCGACAAGGCGCGCCGCCTGTTGTGGCCGATCAAGCAGAAGTACGGCAAGCACATCAGCTGGGCCGACCTGTTCATCCTGACCGGCAATGTCGCGATCGAATCGATGGGCGGACCGGTGTTCGGCTTCGGCGGCGGGCGCGCCGACGTCTACGAGCCCGAAAAGGACATCTACTGGGGCGACGAGGACAAGTGGGTCAACGAAGGCGTCGAGACCCGCATCCGCCCGGACGAGGGCTATCACGAGCTCGACGGACCGCTGGCGGCGATCCAGATGGGCCTGATCTACGTCAATCCCGAAGGCCCGGGCGGCAACCCCGATCCGCTGCTGTCGGCGCGCGACATGAAGGCGACGTTCGAGCGCATGGCGATGAACCATGAGGAAACCGTCGCGCTGACCGCGGGTGGCCACACCTTCGGCAAGGCGCACGGCAACGGCGACGCCTCACTGCTCGGCGCAGCCCCGGCGGGCGGCGACCTGGCGGCGATGGGCTTTGGCTGGGTGTCCGCCCATGAGAGCGGCGGCATCGGCGAGCACACCGTGACCAGCGGCATCGAAGGCGCGTGGGTGAACACGCCCACCGAGTGGAGCGAGAATTATTTCCGCTTGCTGCTCGACTATGACTACGAACTCGTCCGTTCGCCGGCGGGTGCCCAGCAGTGGCAGCCGATCAACCAGCGCGAAGAGGATATGGCGCCGGCCGCGTGGGACCCGAACAAGAAGGTCCCGACGATGATGACGACCGCCGACATGGCGCTGAAGGTCGATCCCGAATTCCGCGTCATCAGCGAGAAGTTCCGCAACGACCACGAAGCGTTCAAGGACGCCTTTGCCCGCGCCTGGTTCAAGCTGACCCACCGCGACATGGGCCCCAAGGTCCGCTACCTCGGCCCGGACGTCCCGGCCGAAGACCTGATCTGGCAGGACCCGGTTCCCGCCGGCACGATGCCGTCGGACGCCGACGTCGCCGCGGTGAAGACCGCGATCGCGAACAGCGGCCTGACCGTCAGCCAGCTCGTCAAGACCGCTTGGGCCTCGGCCTCGACCTATCGCAAGTCGGACCATCGCGGTGGTGCGAACGGCGCACGCATCCGCCTCGCCCCGCAGAAGGACTGGGACGTTAACGAGCCCGAGATGCTGGCGAAGGTCCTAGACACGCTGGAAGGGCTGCGCGGGAACCTGTCGATGGCCGATGCCATCGTGCTGGGCGGCGTCGTCGGCCTCGAAAAGGCGATTGCCGACGCCGGCTTCTCGGTGCCGGTGCCCTTCACCGGCGGGCGCGGCGACGCGACGCAGGAACAGACCGACGTCGACAGCTTCGCACCCCTGGAGCCGCAGGCCGATGGTTTCCGCAACTATCAGCCCAAGAAGCTGCGCGTCCTGACCGAGGAAATGCTCCTCGACCGCGCCAGCCTGCTGGGCCTGTCGGTGCCGGAGATGACCGTGCTGGTCGGTGGCCTGCGCGTGCTGGGCGCCAATCATGGTGAGCGCGGCCACGGCCACTTCACCAAGCGTGCGGGGCAACTGACCAACGACTTCTTCGTCAACCTGCTGGGCATGACGAACGTCTGGAAGTCGGTCGAAGGTAGCGACGACATGGAATATGTCGCGACCGACCGCGCCGGCGGTCACGAAACCTGGCGCGCGACCCGCGCCGACCTGGTGTTCGGTTCGAACAGCGAACTGCGTGCGGTCGCTGAAATCTATGCCGAGACCGGCCATGAAGAGAAGTTCGTGAAGGACTTCGTGAAAGCCTGGACCAAGGTCATGAACGCAGACCGGTTCGACCTCGCCGCTTAACCCTTCGGCGAGGTTGAGTGCAGGACGGCCGCGGGGGTTCCTCCCTCCCCGCGGCCGTTTTGCCGTGGTCAGCCGGTGATGCTCTGTCGGATGCGCGCCGCACGCAACGCCGTACGCTCGCCGATGCCGTTCTGACCGCGATCGGCCAGGCACCCCAGCTCGATATCCTCGGTCAGATCGCCGATCTGACGGCGCAGAAACGGAAGCCCGATGCCCGCGTCGGCGGCAAAGCGCGTCCAAGTGCCCGCGTCGAGTTCATCGACCGTTCCGGCGCGACCGACGCGCATCGCCAGCCGGTCGGTCAGCTCCGGCCAGGCGATCGTCGAAACCAGGTCGTAGAGCGGCGTCAGTCGAGGGCCGGCGGCGTCGAGAAGGAACGAGAAATTCTTGCCATGGGCATCGGCATTGCCGATCGCGAGGTTGAAGATCGCCGCTCGCACCAGCGTGAGCACATCGGGCGCGGGGACGCGCGCATAGTCGCGGGTCAGTGCGAAAAGATCGCGAAATGCCGGTCCGCCTTCGGCGGCATATTTCTGTTCCGGCGGGATACCCAGGGCCTGGCAGGCATCCTCCTGATGGACGCGCTTGATCCGCCCGTCCGATTCCACCCGGTCATAGCGGGTGACCAGCAGATAAGGACGCCCGGCAGCGGATCGCGCGACGGCCGGCGCGACGTCCAGCCCGATCCTGGCGGCGAGCGCCATGCACCAGGCTTCATTGGCGACGATGCCAGGGAAACGCGGGTTTTCCGGTTTGACGATATGCGTGGTCGGCTGGCCCGGACGTGGCAGCGCGGGCCGATCGTCGACGATCACCATGGGCAGTTTGACCTGCGCGCCGGCCAGGCTCATGCGCAGACCCGTCTCGCCCGCCAGCATCGGGCGGTGCGGCAACGCATCGAGAAGCGCGGCGAAGCCGTCGTCGTCCAGGGGGTCGGGATCGGCCTCTCCCGCGAAGGGGGTGGGCGCCTCTCCCTCGGGCAGCAGGCTCAATGCGCCGGCGACGTCGCCGCCCAGTCGGTCGAGCAGCGCGAATTCGTTACGCGGCGACACGCCCAAGGCGCCCGCCACGCCGATCCGCTGATCCTCGTCCGGCAACAGTCCGCCGAAGAAGGGCCGGCACGCGCGGCGATCGAACGGATCGGCCTGTAGCGGCAGCGAGCGCGAGATCGGCCGGGCGTCGGATCGGGCCAGCCAGGCCTCGGCATAGCTGAAGGCCAGATCGCCATGGCGGTCCTGGACCAGCGATCCGACATGATCCCGATCCCACCATAGTTCGAGCCTTCGGTCGCTCATTCAGGCATGCCGTCGATGTGCAGATCGAGCCCGAGCGTCGTCAGCACCGCAAGCAGCTTGTCGAGCCGCACCGTCGGCTTGCCCCCCTCCAGTTCGATCAGGAACCGCGGACCGACACCGGCGATTCCCGCCAGATCATCCTGACGCAGCCCTGCCGCGTGGCGGGCCGTGCGTACGGCGTGACCGATATCTGCAACGGAGCGGATCTGTTTCATCTTCCCGATCGGGTAGATAACGCGAGCTTTCCGACAATACAATCGAAAACTTCCCGATCGGGAATTTCGGTAAATGACGATATGCTCCTTCATAGAAAACATCCCGATCGGGAAGGATGTGTATCCGCCCATTGCCGCCCGTCGCCCGGGCGCTTAGCGTGCCCGGCATGCGCAAACACATTCTCATCGTGCTCGGCATCTTTCTCGCGATCGGCGCGGGCGCGGCCTATTATCTGACCCGGCCCGACGTCGCCCGCCTGCCGGTCGAAGCGGTGATGGGCGTCCGGCCCAACATCACCGACCCGCGCAAGCAGTGGTTCCCGACGATCGGCGTTGCAGAGGTCGTCGGCTGGAACGGCGGCAAGCCGACGCCGGGCGCCGGGCTGCAGGTCGCCGCGTTCGCGCAAGGGCTCGACCATCCGCGCTGGATGTACCGCCTGCCCAACGGCGACGTGTTGGTCGCCGAAAGCAATTCCCCCCCGCGCGAGGGCGGCGGCATCACCGGCTGGGTCATGAAGCTGCTGATGGGCCGTGCCGGTGCCGGCACGCCGTCGGCCAATCGCATTTCCCTGCTGCGCGATGCGAACGGCGATGGCGTGGCGGAGACGAAGACGGTGTTCATGACCGGGCTGAATTCGCCGTTCGGCATGGCCCTGGTCGGCAAATGGCTGTACGTCGCCAACACTGATGCGCTGGTCCGGGTGCGCTATACGCCCGGTGCGACGAGGATCGCCGCCAAGCCGGAGGTCGTCACCACCTATCCCGGCGGCGGCAACCACTGGACCCGCGGGCTGGTCGCGGCACCCGACGGCAAGACGCTGTACGTATCGGTCGGCTCGGCATCGAACATCGGCGAAAACGGGATGGACGTGGAACGGAACCGCGCCGGCATCCTCCAGGTTTTTCCCGATGCGAAGTATAAGCGCCTTTATGCCGCCGGTCTGCGCAATCCGGTCGGCCTGGCGATCGAACCCCGGTCGCAGCGGCTGTGGACAGTCGTCAACGAACGCGACATGCTCGGCTCCGACGTGCCGCCCGACTATATGGCGGCGGTCGACCTGGGCGATAACTTCGGCTGGCCCTGGTATTATTGGGGCGGCTATCCCGACACGCGGGTCGAGCCCAAGAATCCCGCGCTCCAGGAATATTCGAAGCGACCCGACTATGCGCTGGGGCCGCACACCGCCTCGCTCGGCCTGACCTTCGCCGGCGACGCGAAGCTCGGCGCACGCTTCACCAACGGCGCCTTCATCGGACAACACGGATCGTGGAACCGCGAGCCGAAGGCTGGATACAAGGTGCTCTACGTTCCCTTTGGCGGCAACGGTTTCCCCGATCCGCGCGCCAAGCCGATCGACGTGCTGACCGGCTTCCTGGATGGCGAAGGGCGCGCCAAAGGCCGCCCGGTCGGCGTCATCACCGACACAGGCGGCGGCTTGCTGGTGGCGGACGATGTCGGCAACGTCATCTGGCGCGTCACCGCGGGACGGTAATGCCGCGCTAGACGCTTTTCGCCGGTCCGCGCTTCGGGCACACCGGCCGATGTGATCGAGGAAGCGGACATCGTCGTCGTCGGGGGCGGGTCGGGCGGCGCGGCCGTTGCCGGGCGGCTGGCCGAAGACCCGCGGCTGTGCGTCGCAGTCGTCGAACCGGGCGGGCGCAACATCGGATGGCGCACGACGATGCCCGGCGCGATGCCGTTCCAGACCTCCGCGACCAATTGGGGCTATCAGACGGTCCCGCAGCCCGGACTGAACGGCCGGCGC
>DASTEN010000121.1:0-4053 GCA_035709645.1 Sphingomonas sp. | reverse complement strand
CGGAAAGATGGTCGCGCCGACAACATTGGTGTGACCGTGGACGGCGTCCGTCCCCCACATCGTCGGGATCGCCGGTTCCCCGTTCGGCAACGGCGCGGTCGATGCATCCCACATCTCGTCGGCAAGACGCAGCCAGGCTGTCGCGGGCGCAAATTCGTCGCCATACGGGCCGCCGTTGCCACCATTCAGATAGCTGCCCCAGCGATACCGCCGCATTTCGTCGGGCGTGACCGAATTGATCTGCGGCTGGATGAGCTGGGCCACCTTGTGCTCCAGCGACATGGGCGCCAGCAACCCGGCCACAGCCGCATCCTCGGTCTGGACGGCCACTCGCGGCGTCTGCCGAGTAGCTGGCGCGCAGGCCGAAAGGGCCAGCGCACTGACGACCACCATGGAAAATGCCCGCATCCGTCCCCTCACCTGATCACTCTCTTATCTATTGAGAACGTTCTCATGACGCTGATCGCACGGTCCGACGGCCTTTGCAAGCGGCTAGCCCGAACGCGGCATGCGTATCATCAGCGCCGCCGCGCCGACGGCAGCCGCGGCCAGCACGAGAAACAGCCCGGTGAACCCGAAGGCAGGGACCAGCCCCAACGTCAGCCACGGTATCACCAGCGAAGGTACGGTGTTGGTGAGGTTGAAGATGCCGAGGTCGCGACCGCGGTGGGCTGCGCGTGGCAGGACGCGCAACGTCTGCGCGCTGTGGAGCGACAGGAAGACGGTCGCCGCCAGTCCGAAGACGACGTAGCCGGTCAACGCCGCGCCCAGGTCCGCCGCCGCTGCCATCATGATCAGGCCGACCGCAGCGATCCCGGCGGTCAGCGTCAGCGGGGCGAACGGTCGACCGCGGCGATCGGCCCAGCGACCGGCCGCGATCGCCAGCGGCACGGCCCCGAGCAGGATGATCCCGAACACCTGGGCGACCCGGGAATCGGTGATCGCCGGGTCGATCGAGCGAAACCAGAAATACAGGAAGGCGAACAACGCTGCCTCGGAAATCTGCATCAGCAGACGCGCCAGCCACATCCGGACGACCTGCGCCCGTGGACGGCGGCTGCGACCGGCATCGTCGTCCTTGACCGACACGGACGCCACGCGCCGCGATCGCCCGTCGATCAGAACGGGCGCCACGCACAGCAGGACCATGACCACGATCATGCTCAGCCGCGCGTCCGCACCGGCGAGATCGGGCAGCGTGACGAGCACGCCCGCCAGAGCCCCGGAGGCCGGCGCAAAGGCGAGTAGCCCGCCCAGCATCCCCTTCTGCTCGTCCGGGATGCGATCGCCGGCCCAGGCGGCGAGCGGTGCGAGCATCATGTTGAGCGCGCATTGCCATGCGACCAGCAGCGTGATCGTCGACGCAGCGTCCTTCGCCACGGGAAAGAGCAGCAGCAGGCCGTTCGAGAGGATCAGACCGGCGACGATCCAGGGGACCCGCGTTCGCGTGCGATCGCTGGCCCAGCCGAAGACGATCGCCGACAGGCTGGCGGCGATGGCACCGGCGAAGGTCGCATAGGCCAGCCAGGCGATGTCCTGCGACCCTGCCATCGCGGTCATCCGCAGTGGCAGCAGGATGGTCAGGAACGGAACATACGCCACCGCGCCGCCGGCGGATGCGAGCGCATAGAGCCACAGGAACCGGCGCGACTGCGCCGCCGGTCCGGGACCTTCAGGCGTCAACCGACACCGGTCCGGTCGACCCCCGCACGATCAGTCGCGCAGGCACGACGACAGGCGCGGGCGGCGGCGCATCGCCCTTGCTTGCCGCGATCAGCAGTTCGACGGCTTGGGACACGGTTTGCGCGATCGGCTGGTCGATCGCGGTCAGCGGCGGGTCGGCGAATGTCGTGACCGGCGAGTTGTCGAAACTGATCAGCGACAGCGCATCGGGAACGGCGATGCCCAGCGACGCTGCGACGTCGCGTGCCGCCAGCGCCATCTGATCGCTGCTGGCCAGGATGGCGGTGACGGGATCGGCACGGTCGAGCAGATCCCGCGCGGCGGCCGCGCCGGAATCGTAGCTGAAATCGCCGCGCACGCACAAACTGTCCACGGTCAGCCCCGCCCCCAGCATGGCCGCGCGCCAACCGGACTTGCGCCATGCGCTCAGCGAATATTCCTGCGCGCCGGCAATGAAGCCGATGCGCCGGTGCCCCAGGTCGATCAGGTGGCGCGTCGCATCGCGTGCGGCATCCTCGTCCCCCATGATCAGCGGGATGCCGCCGCCCGCACCGAGCGAGCCGATCCGCGCATACGGCACGCGCCGGTCGTTCAGGAAGCCGGTGATCAGCGGGTTGTCCGAATGCGGCGGGGTCAGGATGACGCCGTCGGGCTGCACTGCCGCCAGCGTCGCGGCCAGTTCGCGTTCGACATGATCGTCATGCGTGTCGACCAGTTCGAACAACATGCGATAGCCATGTTCCGCAGCCTTCAGCATGCCGCCCAGCAACATCTGGTCGACCCAGTCCGATCCCTGGCGCGCGCGCCACGCCTCGATCGTCCGGTCGCGGTCGTTGAGCGCGAGGATCAGGTACGAGCGCGATCCCCCCATCCGCTGCGCGGCGATCGAGGGGATATAGCCGAGCTTGTCGATCGACGCCTGGACGCGCTCGCGCATCTCGTCACGGACATTGGGTTCGGCATTGATGACGCGACTGACCGTCTGCAGCGACACCCCGGCGTCCGCTGCGACATGCTTGATGGTCACGGCCTGGCGCCGTCTCGGCATCGATTCAGCGGGCCTTTGCACAGGACGTACGGCTAGCCGCCTGCGGCGCACATTGCCAGACCCGAACCCAGTCGACCTCCAGCCGACGCGGCCAGCCGCTGTCGTCGACGCCCTTCACGCCACGTTCCTCGGCCAATTGGCCGCCGACCGCCAGGTTGAAGATCAGGTGGAACGCGCGGTCGAACGGCGCATCCTTCGCGCGCGACGCCTTCGTCCACCAATCGCCGCGACGCTTGGTCGCATAGACGCGACCGTCGTACGTCCAGTCGATCCGCCCCGGTGCCCACACGACGCCGAACGTGTGAAAGCCATCGAGGACGTCGCTGGCATGGACTTCGGTGCTGGCCAGCGCGTTGTCGGGCCAGCGACCACCGAAATGCAGCGTGCCGAGGATCGTGTCTTCACGCCCGCCAGAACAGGTCGCACACGCGACACCCAGGTTGACCGCCTCCAGAATGTCGATTTCGCCCGACGACGCCCAGCCGCCATAGGCCTGTTCTTCCGGCAGCATCCAGATCGCCGGCCACGCCCCCTGCCCGCCCGGCAGCTTCGCACGGATTTCGATGCGGCCATACCGCCACGCCGCCTTTCCGCGCGTGACGAGGCGTGCCGAGGTGAACGGCCGGGTCGCCGTCGCCGCCGGGTCGGCGGCGGCTGCGCGCATCGGCAGCGGTACCGCCGGGCCGGTGAAGTCTTCTTTGCGGGCGGTGATGACCAGCCTGCCGTCCACGACCGCGGCGTTGCTGGTGCGGTCGGTGTAGCATTGCCGTTCGTTGTTGCCGCCACCCCAGCAATCGACGTCGAAATCCCACTTCGTCCGATCGATCACGCGACCGTCGAATTCGTCGGCCCAGACCTGACGCCAGCCGCTTTCGCGCGCCGGTTCGCGTGCCGTTCCCGCCGCCGGCAGGGCGACGGTCGAAATGCTCTTGGTCGGGCGGTCGCCCGCTGTGGCGGTACATCCCGTCAGCGCGACGAGACACAGGGCTGTTATGGATTTCATGCGTGCGCGTCTCCTGTCGGCTCCGCCGTCGCCGCACGACCGGGCAGCGACGACGGAGACGGCGCCTGCGATCAGAAATCGAACCGGACGAGGAACGTATAGCGCCGGTCGTTGCGGAAGGCCGATCGCGTCACGCGATTGCCGTCGAAATCGATCACCTGCGTGGTTCGTGTGACCTCGTCGAGCAGGTTGACGCCCTGGACGCCCATCTTGATCCGATCGGTGACGGAATAGAAGATCGACGCATCGAACTGCCCGGTCGATTCCTGCCAGATCGGCGAGAAGGGGAAGATGTCGTCGCGTGGCGTGATCAGGAAAT